>NZ_JAQT01000011.1:0-108064 GCF_000524295.1 Shuttleworthella sp. MSX8B | reverse complement strand
GCCCTTTATTTACAAGGGCTTGTAGGGGTTTTCATCAACACATTTTGTCCTATAACTCAAAAAAGAATACTCAAAACCTACCACTTTCCTACCAAAAACCTACCGAAAATCTACTTTTTTCAAAAATTTGTATCATCCGCAGTAGATCTGTATCGCCCGGTGAGTAAATTCAGCAGTTCCTTCTCCGCCCATCTTATTAATGTTCTCGGTGAATTCTCCGCCACCGGCATACATCTTACCAAGTCCGGAAAGAATCTCATTAGAACACTTATAAAAATGCTCGGTAATAAAACTCTGCAGCTTCCTTACCTGATCCTGTACTTCTGCAGAAGCAGGATCTTCATCCTTCATACCTCCAAACTCTTCAAAGATTTTCATGAAATTGGCCATCATACTTTCTTCCTCGCTCTTTGAACGCTTTTGGTCCTTCTCTACAAATTCCTTATATTCCGGAGTATTACCCCACCGTTCTTTTGCACGCTTAGCGTATTCGTCTAATTTGCTTGAATCAAATGCTGTAAAATCCAAATGTCTCACTCCTCTCAGTTTTAATCCACGGCACATACTGATCAGATTTTCGATGTGTTCCTTCTTTAATTCTAGAAGTTCTATCTGCTGGTCAAGTGCCAATCTCTTGTCAAAATCAGATCTGGTTACGATATCCTTGATATCCTTAAGCGGAAACTCAAGCTCACGAAACAGTAAAATCTGCTGAAGTCTCTCCAGCGCCGCATCGTCATACAGCCTGTATCCGGACTCGGTATACTCCGCCGGTTTTAAGAGCCCTATCTTATCGTAATACTGCAGCGTGCGTATACTCACTCCTGTCAGCTTACTCACTTCATTTACTGTCTTCATGGCTATCATCTCCTTCACGTGTGATTACATCATAAACTATTACGTTACGTCATAGTCAAGCAAAATATATATAATTTTGCAAAAAAAATCGGCATCAAATCCATTTTTGAACTCTTTGCCGGTCTCCGCTTCGCTTCGGTCGTTGCTGAACACGTGCCACTGGCACGTAGCAACCTCTGCTTTTCCTTCTTTCGATTGTAGGTCTTTCCGCTCGGTACGCTCCTTGTCACGGGATTAAGTTCACCCCAGGTGCGTCTCTGCTTTGCGTGATACTCGCGCTGCGCCTTCTTACTTCGCTTATAGCATATTTCTATTAAAGATTTGCTATAAACATCCGGGATTTTCTTAATAGCCTTTCAAGAAAATCATCCGGCATCTTGATGGGGTCATACTTTTTAGCGGTTGTCGCTTTGCCGTTCTCTTCCATGATTTTATGAAGTGCATCTAAAGATTTAGCGATTGCCTCAGCCTCTTCCTGATGCTTCTTCCCGAATTTAGCTTCTGAAAGATCATCAAATTCCTTCTGAAGTATTTCAAGCTCGTCTCCCTTTGTAAGTTTGCGGTATCCGTCCTCAGAATCTGGGGCTTCAACAAATCTTACTCTTGCACCGCTTTCATAGCCCTTAACAATCTCATCAGCAATAGACTGAAAACTGCTCAGTATAGCATCTTCCCTGTCTTCTATCGTCAGGTTACCATTATTCTCTGTCCGTTTCTGCTCAAGGGCATTACTCATTTCACGGGACATACGGTTATAGTAGCTCTCAGTTGGCTGATGCTCAGATATGTATCTTATCTGTTCCTGTTCTGCCTTGATATCTACGCTTCCAGGAAGTTTACTTCCATGTAAAGCCCTAAATCCTTCTGCTGAAATATTGACCTTAACCACAGGATTATTCTTCCCAAGCTCAGTTTCATTATATCTAACTGGATTACTGTTTTGTACCTTAGCCGACCCAAGCAGGTTCATCTGCGGTGGCTGATAGGTCCCATTTATATTTCCAAAAAGATTAACCGGCATACTCATGTCTCCCTTCTAAAATTACCCTTCCGACTCTCCTGCAGAAGCCTCCATTCCAGCTTCCTGCGAACCGATTTCAGGTATTTCTGGCAGTTCTCCCGTTGCCTCAGCATTTTCCGCAGCAGCTTCGGGATCATACTCGCCACCTTCCTCATCCCAGAGGGAATCATAATCTTTCGCCTTATGATTCTTCATCTGCTTCATCATAGCCTGCGCCTGTTTTGCGGAAGCGTATAATTTCTCATTTGCCTCTTGAAGCTTCTTCTCATCGGAATATGGAACATTATCGCCTCTGGACATCCTCATGGCTGTTGTCATGATCTTACCCATAGTTGCAGCATATCCCGTCTCCGGATCCGATTGCTGCCTTGCGACCTCAGCATTCCAAGCCGCTGCATATTGTTCCATCAATCCATCAAGCACTTCCTGGTTTTTCTTAAACTCTTCGTCCGAAGCCTCCACGGAAAGCTGTAATGTAGCCGCTTCTTCCTCAAACTTTTTATCACCTGTCAACTCAAACTTCTTTTTTGCCTCATCTCTTTGCTTTGCAAGGCTTCTGGTCTGATCAACAAGCTCCTGTCGGTATTCTCTGTATTTCGGAATGACTTCACCTAATTTCATAGTCATCACCCCCTAAAATCGACATGTCCGCCGACCATGCGCTCAGAATCAGTAAAAACACGATTAAGCGCTTCGCTATATGAGTATTTCTGTACTTTAGAAAGCAATTCATCCATAGATTTCGCTTCTATGGTTACATACTCCTTGCCATCGTCAATATTCTGAGGTTCTTCCTCGTCGGCTGTTTTATCTGTCTTTTTATCTTTTGCTTTCTGCAAGCGTTCTTCTCTTGCTTCTTTTTCAGCCTTCTTCTTTTCTTTATGCTTAAAAGGTATAAACGGGGTGTAATCTTTGTCTTCAACCCAATGGTACATAGTTTCTCCTTTCGATTTCCCTACCCGTCCAAATAGCATTGTCCTGCTAAATCGCTTAAATATATCACAACGTCTGTTATGCTGTAGTACAAAAATACCAAACTTAAATCATTTTATTCATAATCATGCTCGAGAATATCTGTCAACGATAAATGCTTATACAAAGTATCTCCGCTCATAACATCAATTGACGCTCGACTGCCGGGATAATGATCTATGATTTCAACTGTACCATCAAGAATCTCTTCCTTGTCAGAGCCATGATATCTGATCTTGAACTTAACATGATCACCAACCGTATAATTGCGGATATCCAGTTTGGGATCCGGCAGTTTCTCCGGTGCTCCGTCACCATCTGCAAATCCCCACTGCTTTGAAACTGTATCAACCCAGATAAATCGCTGGTCTCCGATAGGATCTCCGTTACGATACGTAGAGAAATTATCTACCGTGACAATTTCTCCAAAGTAATCAGTCATTCTGACCGGAGTATGCCCTACAACCTGCAGATATCCGACGGGATACATTTCAATTCTGCCATCCTGCGGTCTTGCCCAGATTGGTGAGGCATCACACCACAGTTCATCTCTTCGGAAACCGTTGATCTTTTCAAGAAGCCCATCTATATCTCCGCAGAAATCTGGGAGAAAATGCGAAACAAAAACTTCTGTCAAACCTGCATGGCTGAAAAGAACATTATCTATCCGATGAATATACGCTATATTCCCTGCTGGAATAAGCTTTTCAAGTTTTGATATTCTTTCAAGCACTACCGGTCTCGCATAGTCAGAATACCCTGACTCGTGAGCCTCCCAGATGTAACTCACATCATGATTTCCATAACATAGTAGAAAGTTCGGATGACGCTCTATAAATTCTTCAACTGCATCAAAGGTCTCACCATACAATCCCAAATTCTTTTCCTGATCCCAGTCATCAACAAGATCTCCAAGACAAACTATTTTGTCATATTCATTTTGAGAAAGAAGTTCCTCTGCCTTATCAAATATCCAAGGCTTCAGATGAACATCCGGAATTACAAAGACCTTACTCATTACGCTTCATCTTCCTTTCCACCGCACGATCTATTGTCACGCGATGAATACTTTCAATATCTGACAGGATACCATCCTTTATGATCTTTCCAAGATTGGTGGGCGTATAACCACATACATTGGCAGCAAGGTTGATATGCTTGCAACCATCTTTGTACGCTTCCAAATTATTATGATCGTGCCCATGGATGTTCAAACACCAGGAAAGCCCGTACACAGGCTCATGTGAAAGAAGGATCTTGTCCGAAATAAACAACGGTCCAGCGTATACTTCGCTGAACAGATCTTTATATGCTCCACGCGCATCATGATTTCCCAAGAGCAAAATCTTTTTACGCGCTTTAATCATAGGTACATACTTCGGATCACCAACATCGCCTAGGCAAACAAAGGTATCTCCTTTGCCTACCATTCCATTGATTATATCAAGTTGTTCCTCCGGCGTGATCCAATTTGGATCCATCAATTTGCAATCACTGTCTGAGAAATGCAGATCCGAAAGAATATATACACTACCGCCTTCAGACCAATGACGGAATGGTTCATATAATGTTGTGATCATCCACATTCACCTGCTCTCCAAAGAAATCTATTATCTGCTTTACCGAAACCGGAAAGAAGTTATTGGCATCTACTCCGACATCATATCGCCTGATCCCCTCTGCACGATTTGCTTCGTTATATTCCATACGAGCATGTATATGACCATGCAACTGGTATCCTCCACTACTTTTCTTTGGCCATGACAACATCGGATAATGCATCAATGCAAAGTTACGACCATCTATAGAAATCTTCATAAAGTCCCGAATATCCTCAAAGAGTCTCGGGTCATAGTTTTTATCATGATTCCCAATGATCAGATACTTTTTTCCATTCAGCTTTTTGATAAGGGCATCCGCATCATCGACTTTCATGTGATGACAGATATCACCCAGAATATAAACTGTATCATTCTGACGAACCACCGAATTGAAATTCTGAAGAAGAACTCTGTCCATTTCCTCTACAGATTCAAAAGGACGATTCTGCATATTTATTATGGCTCTGTGGCCAAAGTGCATATCTGCTGTAAAAAATACCATTTCTATAACCTCATCGAATTACAACATGCTTATCTTATCAAGCATGGAGCTGCAAAAATCCTGCACTACAACCACTGCCATCAAGATAACCATGATACCAGCAAATATCAATGAATAAAGGAACAGATCCCCCCACCTATGGATAACGATGCTATAGATAATAGCTGCTCCAACAATTAATGTTAGCAGCCCTACTGCCCATTCTGTCAGCTTCACCGAAGCCTCCAAAGCCCATCTTATAAAAAACAGAACAAAAGCAACCGGTAACAACAAGACCTTCAAGAGTTTTCGTAATATGAGCATATTAACCAATCCTCCCTTCGCGCAGCTCGTTCATCACCTTGTAAGCGATCAAACGTAAAACATATTCCGGCATGGCTCTACGGCCAAGTTCCCACTCCTGCATGGTCCGATAAGGTACACCCAACCATACAGAAAAATCAGTTCTGCTCATACCGGACTTTTCCCTGATCATTCTGAAACAATAAGCCAGGCGTCGACGCTCAGCATCCTTGTCATTTTTGTCATACTTTTCTACTTCAATCTCGATTCCTTCGAGGTTATATATTTCCTTCTTCATAGGCACCTCCTCAATGTAGTCAATGCGTGTTCTTCTGTTTTTATTATATGTAGTCATTGACTACATATCAAGGCAAAAAAAGACGGGGCAAATGAATCTAATCTGAATCTAATCAATCGCCACCGTCTGTGATAAAGCCCTTCTATTCCTTCTTCACCTTCAAGTCCATCAAATATGGAGCAACGCTTTCAAAGTCAATATCATTCTTTTCTGTTACTACCGTATTCTCTGTTACCAGCTGGTTCTCTTTCCTTACAGTTTTCCTAAACAAAAACGGATCATCTTTGCTAATAACTGTGACACTTGTATCGTGCGGATCATCAAAACCTCCGCCAACGACAGTATAATCTCCGACATTCCCGTTCTCGTCTAACTGAATACAGTAGCTTTTCGACAACTGATTAAGTCCAGGATCATATCCGAGAGAAGCTGCAATTGCATTATCCTCTCTATCATAATCTTCTTTCCACTTTTGTACCTTCTTTAAAACCTCTTCTGCAAAATTCGGATCAGATTCCATCTTCTTCTGAAGACTTTCCGGCATCAGAATAACCATCTCCCCATAATTAATCTGGCTGAGACCTTTCTGTACATTTCTATCCGTCTGTAGTGGTTCAGGACCACTTGGTCTCCATTTATTCAGGCATTCTGCTGATGAGTCTTTCTTAAAATACTCCCAAATTGGAAAATCGTTACGATCCCAGGATTCCCATGGCACATTACAATTTCCCACCTTAGTTTGAACATTATAACTAGAAAACGCTGTCTGAAACATACTGCTTACATCACCTGTTTTTCCACATGCCTCTGACAGTATTTCAGAAAAAGGGGAGATTCCTTTGTTCCCTGTCATCTGCGATACATTTTTACTAATAGTTGAGTTTATAATATGCGAAGTTATAATACTTTCTTCTTGTAAAGAATTTATGTTCAAAGGCAATCCTCCTACAATACAAAACGACGCACAATCTCATGTTCATTCCATTGAAATCCTGCGCCATCCTTAGCTGATAGTTTAAATTTTATCTGTAAATCCTTTTAAGCAACATTACGCTCTTTCTATTTTATCGGCTATAATCTGTTATTCCTTTATATCTAAATCCCTTTTGAGAATTTCAAAGTCTACTTAAAGTCTACTATGCACTTCCATTTCCCGTTTTACTGAGAGTTTCCCCACGACGAAATATAGGAATTAAAAGCTGAGCCAGGAACGAACTCCTGGCTCATACTGAATTAGGTTTCTGTTTCTGAATTCTTTTTCTTCCACTCCTCCAAAAGAGAAAACAACACTTTTTCCATCTGTGACTTGGTATAGAAATTCGGAAAGTATTCCTGCAATTTCTTCTTGGTGATCGTGAGCTGCTGAAATCTGTTGCTCTCATCCTTGGGGGCATTCTCATTCAGGATCCGCATGAGTTCCATCTTAGTGATGGTATCATTTTCCTTCAGATAATCTCTCAATGCAAAGATCTGAAACGTCTTGCAGATTTCATTCTCACACATGTACTCGTAAAGCATCTGCTGAACTTCATGATCCATGAAAGAAACTTCTACTGCAGTAGCAAGTGCCAAGGCTTTCTTATCAACCAGTTCCAAAATCGGAGGAACGAGTTCTACCAGGCGGAGATACTGATGTAACTGTCCGCGGCTTTCACCTACTTTCTCTGCAAGTTCATCATCCGCTCTGCCTTCCTGCAACTTCGTCCCAATTCGGGACGAAGTTAAATCGCTTCGCTGGCCTTGTCTGCGCATAGCATCATAACGCATCTTGTACGCAAAAGCCTTCTCGCTCGGAAGAATCTCTTCTCTCTGCAGATTCGAGTCCACCATGGCCAGTACAGCTTCATCATCATCGTACTTCTTTACGATAGCAGGAATCCTTTCCAATCCGATTTCCTTAACTGCAAATAACCGTCGATGACCTGAGATCATTTCATACTCTCCGTCTTCAAGCGGACGGACAGTAACCGGAACCAGTACTCCATTTAACATGATGCTTTCTACAAGTTCGTGCATCTTTTCATCATCCAGAACCTTAAACGGATGATTCTTGAACGGCCGGATCTTTGCAACCTCGATCTCATCACAACCGGCTACTGAAGGAACACAGAGTAATTCATCAATGGATGTCATTTTGATCTTCTGTCCAACTCTCTTAGCCACGATCCAACACCTCCTCCGTTAATGTCCGGTACGCATTTGCAGCTTTTCCTTTCGGATCATACTGATAAATACTGGACCCTTCTGCACTGATCTCTGCCGCACGAACCGAAAGAGGGATGCAGGTATGAAACACGCCTATCTGATTCGAGTAAGTATCTATGACAAGCTGTGAGATATCCCTGGCATAATTCGTCCTGGCATCTACCATCGTAAGCAATATCCCTTCGATCCGAAGATTCTTATTAAGTCTCCTCTGTACTCGTCCAATGGTTTTGATGAGCTGCTCTAAACCCTTTACCGGAAGATATGCAGCCTGGACCGGGATCAGAACACTGTCTGCTCACGCCAGGGCATTGATCGTAAGCATCCCGAGCGAGGGCATACAATCGATAATAATGTACTTGTAGTCATATTCTGCTTTGAGATATTCCACAATACTCCGGAGCATGACTTCCCTGCTCATGACATTTACCAGATTGATCTCAAGAGCTGACAATTCGATATTTGCCGGAATAAGATCTACGCCTTCATCATGCTGGATGATGGTCTCCGTGAGAGAAAGTTTTTTCTCTTCCATTACTTCTGATAACAGAGTAGACAGCGTATATTCAAGACTGTCCGGCTCTCTATATCCCAGACTGATCGTCATGGAGCCCTGGGGATCCCCATCGATCAATAAAACCTTGTTGCCCTCTGCAGCCAGTCCGATTCCAAGATTTACAGCTGTGGTGGTCTTTCCGACCCCACCCTTCTGATTTGCAACTGCGATAACCTTACACATGATCTTTGCCCTCCTTAGTTACTTTCCGGATCTCCGTACATTACTTCAATGTACTCATCCAGTTTTTCAGTATTTACAAGACAGATACGCTTGATGCGATAAACTGCCTTCGCCTCATTAGCCAGATCCATAAACGAGTGGATCCCCATAGAATAAAGGATCGCGCCCTCATCGTATCTGACCCATTTCTTCTTGCCGTTTTTGAACTGTGCCTTGTAATTATCCAGTCTCTCCTGCTTACCGGGATCTTTTGATCTTCCTCTTTCCATATCAGTTTTCTCCTTCCGCGCCTTCGCAATTGTTTTCCAGATACTTGTCGATCAACTCCAGATCGATGACCACGTTCTTCTTAATACGGATATTTGCTCCTGCCTCTTTTGCCAGTTTCACGAATGAGTAATAGTTCATGGAATACATCCGTGCGCCCTGGGCATAAGAAACAAAAGTCCGCTTCTGCTCATCTATGAACCGGTCAAGATCCGGTCCTCTTCTTAATGTCCGAAGAAGTTCCTTTTTTCTTTCTTCTTCCTTCTCTTCCTTTGATCTTTTTGCCACGATCATGAGCCTCCTTCCGAATGAAAAAATGTTTACAAGTTGCCCCAAGCACGAAAAAAGGCACCTACTCTAGATTTCTCTAAAGTAAGTGCCTGTGAAACCATCCAAAAGCTGTCCTCTGGATAATTTACCTGTTTAGTTTCAGCCAAATCCGTGCTCTACATCACATTCCGTGACGATGCACGAAGCATTTTTCCACTCTTACATGAGGCTTCAAGAGACCTCACTTTTCGGCTCAGAAAACGCGACTTTTTGCGTCTACATGCCGTTGTCCATACTTGTCCGTAGTGTGACGAAGCGTGACAAGGAATGACAAGGAGCGACGAAATTATAGCGATTTTAACGTCGGGAACAGAAGAACATCGCGAATGGCTGGGCTGTCAGTCAGGAGCATGACCAGACGGTCAATCCCGTAGCCGATGCCGCCTGTAGGAGGCATGCCGATCTCCATGGCATTTAAGAAGTCCTCATCCGTGTGGTTGGCCTCCTCGTCACCGGCTGCTGCCAGGGCATCCTGCTCCGCGAAACGCTCTCTCTGATCAATGGGGTCATTAAGCTCGGAGTAGGCATTGCACATCTCGCGGCCATAGATATAGAGTTCAAAACGCTCTACCTTGGACGGGTCTTTGGGGCTCTTCTTGGTCAAAGGAGAGATCTCAACAGGGTGATCCATGATAAAGGTGGGCTGGATCAAAGACTCCTCGCAATTCTCCTCGAAGAAGAGATTGATGATATCCCCCCTCTTGTGATGGGGCTCATAGACGATGTGATGCTCATCAGCCAGCTTCCGGGCCTCCTCCAGAGTCTTCACCTGATCGAAGTCAATCCCCGTCTTCTCCCTGATGGCGTCAATCATCGTCAGACGGCAAAAGGGCTTGCCCAGGTCAATCTCAGTCCCCTGGTAAGTGATCCTGGTACTGCCGCAGACCTTCTCAGCCAGATAGCGGAACATGGACTCCGTCAGTTCCATCATTCCGTTATAGTCAGTGTAAGCCTGGTAGAGTTCCATGAGCGTAAACTCAGGGTTATGCCGGGTGTCAACACCCTCATTGCGAAAGACGCGGCCGATCTCGTAGACGCGCTCCATACCGCCCACAATCAGCCTCTTTAAGTAGAGTTCCAGGGAGATACGGAGTTTAACATCCTCGTCGAGGGCATTGTAATGGGACTCAAAGGGACGCGCTGCTGCCCCGCCGGCATTTGATACCAGCATGGGGGTCTCAACCTCCATGAAATCGCGGCCATCCAGGAAATTGCGGATCTCCTTTATGATCTGGGATCTCTTGACAAAGGTATCCTTGACCTCGGGGTTCATGATCAGGTCCACATATCTCTGCCGGTAGCGGGTATCTGTATCTGTCAAGCCGTGGAACTTCTCCGGCAAAGGCTGCAGGGATTTGGACAAAAGCGTCACTTGACTGGCATGAACGGAAATCTCTCCCATCCTGGTGCGGAAGACCTGACCGACAACACCCAGGATATCCCCCACATCATACTTCTTAAAGAGCGCATAATCCTCCTGACCTAGATCATCACGGGTCACATAGATCTGCATATCCCCCTTGAGGTCACGAATATTGGCAAATGAGGCCTTGCCCATGACCCGCTTAAACATCATACGGCCTGCAATCTTGACCTCTTTTCCCTCCAACTCCTCAAAATGCTCGCGGATATCGACACTGTGATGTGTCTGATCGAACTTTGTGATCACAAAGGGATCCCTGCCCATCTCCCGCAGCATGGCGGCCTTCTCGCGGCGCACCTTCCTGAGCTGGTTGGTATCCTGCTTCTTATTCTGCTCTTCCATAATCTCTCCTTATATGAACCGGGAATTTATAATCGTGACGGAAGATTTCATCTCCATGAATGAAGCCGACCGCCATAATTCGTCGCTGCATATCCCGCAGGCGCGAATATGGTGGCCGGCCCCTCTCTTTCGGCCCTGATGACCTGTCTCTGATCTTTCCCTTTACTCGTCATGTGAAATGGACAGGATCTTGTACTTGAAGCTTCCTGCCTCTGTCTCAACGGTAATTGTTTCGCCTGCCTTGTGGTGAAGGATGGCTGCGCCTACGGGAGACTCATTGGAGATCTTTCCGCCCAGGCTGTTGACCTCTGTCGAGCCCACAATCTTGTAGGTCAGTTCCTCATCGTACTCCAGATCCAAAAGGGTTACAGTGGAGCCGATATTGACAATGGACTTGTCCACGATATCGTCCGCGATCTCTGCATTTTTTAAGATCTTTGTGATCTCATTGATCCGGTTCTCGATCTGCCGCTGCTCCTCCTTGGCCGCCTCATACTCGGCATTCTCGGACAGGTCTCCCTGTTCACGCGCCTCAGCGATATCTCTGGAATTCGCCTTACGCTTATTGGTCTTCAGATCCTCAAGCTCTGCCTCTAACTTCTGCAGACCCTCATAGGTCATCAGATTCTTTTTTGCTTCTGCCATGATCTCTCCTCACCCGGGCTCCTGCCCCCTTGCACGCTCTCACCCGCATCTCATAAAAATACCCCTACGCGTAAGCACAGGGTTATATATGCTCAAAATTATAGGAAGATGCCAAACAAATGTCAAGATAGCGTTCCCGGGCCAATTGAGCGCGGGCGTTCCCGGACCGCCTCGATCCCGATGGCCCCGATCGATCTCCTCTCGACGCTCACGGGCTGCCACTATCACAATGATATACCTTGTGCCTTTATCTCTATCGGTCTCCTCTCAGCTCGACGCGCACAAACTGTCAGGCTTCACGAAAGGCCAAAGTACGCCCGAAACAGCTGCTCCAGGTCCTCGTAGGTCTCCACATCGTTGACCATGCCCCTGAGCCTGGCCGACCTGGGATAGCCTGCTGTATACCAGGCGGCCTGCTTCCGCATCTCCCGGATTCCTGAATATTCCCCCTTCAGATCGCACATCATCCTGGCCTGGCGCAGCATTGTGTCGCACATCTCCTGAGGACTGGGTTTGACAGGCTCCTCTCCCTCCTGAAAGAAGCGGAGGATTTGCCTGAAAATCCAGGGATTTCCCTGGGCCGCGCGGGCGATCATGTAAGCGTCCACTCCGGTTTGCTCATACATGGCCTGCACATCGGCCGGACTCTTGATATCGCCGTTTCCAATGACCGGGATAGAGACTGCTTGCTTGACCCTTGCGATCTGCTCCCAATCAGCCGCCCCCATATAGAACTGATCTCTGGTCCTCCCGTGAACCGCCACCGCCGCCGCCCCGGACTCCTGGGCGATATGTGCCATCTCCACAGCATTGATCGTGTCCGGGCTGACTCCCAAGCGAATTTTGACGGTCAGGGGCTTATGAATGGCGCCTGCCACAGACTCGATAATCTGCCCCGCCAAAAGCGGGTTTCTGAGCAGGGCCGACCCGTCCCCGTTATTGAAGACCTTTGGGACCGGGCAGCCCATATTGATATCTAAGATGTCCCAGTGCAGGTCTTCGATTTGTCTGGCCTGTTCCGCCATAATGGCAGGATCGGACCCAAAAATCTGCAGGGAAACCGGCCGCTCCTCATCCGAAACCTTCAGGAGCTCCCTCGTATTTCTGTTCTTGTAGGCAATCGCCTTGGCAGAGACCATCTCCGTACAGACAAGCCCCGCCCCCTGCTCATGACAGAGCAGACGAAATGGGAGGTCACTCACCCCCGCCATCGGACCCAGGATCAGATTGTTGGCCAGGCTGACACTGCCGATGGTCAGAGGATGAATCACTGCATTCTCTCTCCCATCCTTCCTTTCCTTCGCCCGCGCCTTCTCTGTCATCCGTCCTCCTCTTCTCTTTTATGCCTTGAGTAACCCGTTCACAAATTGCATCAGCGGTCCCGTTCGTCCCCGCCATCAGCCATTCCTCTTGCATACGCCATCAGGCAGTCCTCTCGCATACACAATCAACCGACGAATCTACCTGCTCTCCCGCAGTCCCTATTTCCTATCCCCGGTCGGTTTTATTATCTTTCTGACTGCCGCTTTTCATATACCGTCTCATATGCAGCTACCGTTACCCTTATATGCAGCTGCCATCATATACAGCGGGTTCATATGTCAAATACTCTCTATTTTTGAACCCGTCTTCTCTGCTTCTGATATATGATCTTTAATCCCAGCAAAGTCAGGTTGGGATCATAGATATCTATACAGTCGGTCTCCTTGGCGATCATCCCCCCCAGGCCGCCGGTAGCGATGACTTTAACCTTCTGATAACCGGACGCGCGGATCATCTCCCTGACAATATACTCGGTCTGGCCGATCTGTCCGAAGATCAAACCCGCCTGCATGGAGGAAATCGTCTCTTTGGCCAGAATGCTCTTTGGCTTAGTCAGCTCCACCTCGGGCAGCTTTGCCGCCCTTTCCCAGAGAGCTGAGGCGGAGATGCGAATCCCCGGTGCAATGACTGCCGCCTCAAAGGCCCCGTCGTCTCCAATCAGGTCATAGGTGGTCGCCGTTCCATAATCCAAAACCAGACAGGGTCCTCCGTAGATCTCATAGGCCCCGGCAGCGTCCACAATGCGGTCTGCGCCGATCTGCTTCGGATTCTCCGTGACGATCTTGATGCCTGTCTTAATGCCGGCCTCTACCAGAAGCGGATGAATTCCGAAATATTTGTAGATGCCATTGATTAAAGAGTAGTTGATTTTTGGTACAACCGAGGACAAGATACAATCCTCGACAGAGGAGGGATTCATCCCATTGTACTGCAGGATATCTGTCAGAATCACCCCATACTCATCACTGGTCCGGTCTGATCGGGTCGTCATCCGGTAGGGCCCCCTCATCTCCTCACCGTCAAAAACTCCCAGAGTAATATTTGTGTTTCCAGCATCAATGCAAAGCAACATAGCAATTTCCTCAGTGACAACAGGAAATGATCCTGCTGTCCCCTCTCCTGTTCTTCCTCTCACTCCGCTCAATTTGATCACTCAATTTGATTATGAAAGGATTCCTTCTCTGACTGCAACTTCCCAACTGCTTCATGAGGCAGTCGAACTCTTCTGTTCATCGTATGCCCTGTAACAAATTTCTTACGCTTTCTCAGGAACTGCCTGTCCCAGCCGTGTAACCTTATAATAGTTCTCTAAAGATTCCAGGAGTTCCCTCCGCTTGCGCTGCATTTCCCTGATCTTAAGCCCACTTCCGATCTCGTCAAAAAGAGCGTCATCTTCCCTGTGATCAGCGCGAATCAGCAGGTCTCCATCCGGTGTGAAGACCAGCTCTATCTCTCCGCTGACCTCCGAGCTGTACATCACACACATAATCTTCAGTTCCTCTTGAATGCCCTTGGGCAGTGAGACAAATTCCGGATTGAAATAGAATTTCCTGCTGTAGGAACTGGCTCCGCAGAGAACAGTCCCCCTTGTTATATCCGCCATTTTTTCACTTTCACTCTTCATCTGTTTTTTCATTGATCCCGAGAAGACATACATCCGCCCTCCCAAAAGCGACACATCTCTCGGATGTATCCAATCATTCCGGGCAGCTCATCACAATTCCTATCCGCTCCCCAGAGGAGGCACATGGCTCAGACATAGCCATAGAGCCCGCGCACATGAACCTCACCGGAATTGATCATTCGGCGTCTTCCCCCGCTTTCAACAATCAGTTCTCCCCGGCTGTTGACTCCCCGGCAAATGCCCTCATAGACCCCGGCCGGATCCATAACCCTGACCCTCTGTTCCCGGTTGACCAGACGTTCATTGTAATCCGAGAGAAGAAATTCCAAATTCGCCGTCTGCGAAAACTCCCGGTAGAGATCGGAAAAATGCTCCCAAATGGACCGAATCAGCTTTCTGCGGCTGATATGAGAAATACCGGCACGATCACCCGTCTCCCGGTTGTCCGCATGCACAGATCCCCTGTAATCGAAATCTGCTCCTCCCCGCAGGAGAACCGCCTCATCTAAGGAGATCGCCTTGTCTGCGATCTGCGGGTCGTAGCTTCTCTGGTGAACATTGATTCCAATGCCGACAAGCACATAGCGGGCTCTGCCCCCCTCGGCCGCCATCTCTGTCAGAATGCCTGCCGCTTTCCTGCCCGCGATCACAATATCGTTGGGCCATTTGATCCGGCTTTCAATTCCTGTCTCCTCCTCAATTGCGAGGACTGTCGCCATGGCCGCCAAGAGGGTTAATCTGGGGACAGCCTCCATGGGCAGTGTATCCGGATGCAGGAGCATGGATGTCGATATCGACGTTCCCTCCGGAGACTGCCAGCTGTGACCGCTTCTCCCCCGACCGGCGGTCTGCTGATTGGCGGAGACAACATATCCCTCCGGAAGAACGCTCTGACTGCTCCTCCTCTTCAATTCACTGTTGGTAGAGTCGATTCTCTCAATCCAGTCATAGGAAATCTGCATGCTTGATCTCTTTTCATCGCGGCATGGTCGCGTACATGATGGCCTTGATCGAGTGCATACGATTCTCCGCCTCCTCAAAGACCACACTGGCAGGGCTCTCGAAGACCTCGTCTGTCACTTCCATCTGACTCAGGCCAAATTTCTCGTAAATCTGGCGGCCCAGTCCGGTTCCAAGATCATGGAAGGCAGGCAGGCAGTGCATAAAGAGACAGGTATCCCTGGCGTAGGACATCGCTTTCGCGTTCACCTGATAGGGAAGCAGGTCGCAAATCCGTTGCTCCCAGATCTCGAAGGGTTCCCCCATGGAGACCCAGACGTCCGTGTATATCACGTCCGCGTCCTTGCAGCCCGCCTCTACATCACTTGTCAGAGTCACGCTTCCGCCGCTGGTCTCACAGATTTTCTTGCTGTAATCAACCAGCTCCCGGGAAGGAAAGCAGTTGGGATGAGAACAGAGGACATAGTGCATGCCGAGCTTGGCACAGGTCACCATGAGAGAATTGCCCATATTAAAGGAACCATCCCCCATAAAGACGAATTTCCTTCCCTCAAGCTCTCCCAGACGCTCCTTGATTGTCATCATATCCGCAATCATCTGCGTGGGATGAGACTCATCCGTCAGACCGTTCCAGACGGGAACTCCCGCGTACTTGGCCAGCTCCTCGACAATCTCCTGTCCAAAGCCCCGATACTCGATCCCGTCAAACATCCTTCCCAGGACACGGGCGGTATCCTTGATCGACTCCTTCTTGCCGATCTGGGAGCCGGATGGATCCAGATAAGTTGTATGCATGCCCAGATCCGCCGCAGCCACCTCGAAGGCACAGCGGGTTCTGGTCGAAGTTTTCTCGAAAATCAGGGCAATATTCTTGCCGCGAAGCTCAGCGCTCTGGTCAATCCCCTCTCGCTTCTCTCTCTTGAGACGAATGGCAAGATCAATCAGACTCCTGATTTCTTCCCCGGAAAAATCCTTCATCTTCAGCAGATTTCTTCCCTGTAAATTCATGTTCTACTCCTGTAAAAATCAGCGCGGCTTCAGGCTGTTCCCTCTGCCCGAAGTTGACCTGTCCTACGTCCCTTTTGGCTCGCGGTCCGGTTAAATTCCGCTTCATTATATCCCAGTTCCGCTTTTCTGTGAATTCTGTAGAGCAAAGGAAAAACTGCATGAAAACGGCACCACTGGTCCCCATTTCCACACAGTCTTTCTCATTGCTCTCGCATTTTCATTCGTCCCCGGCAAAGCCCTATGCGATCCGCTTTTATATCACTTCAGACGAGGTGAACGGATATCGGTCTTTGCGGCCTCACTGGCAGACTTGGTAGTTACCTCATGATTAATGGAACGAGTGGTCACAGAAGCCTCTATGCCTCCTTTCCCGGTATCGGAGTGAATGCACGGATCTGCAGTCGTGTCGACATTGGGGTTTGGTGCCTTATCGACAGGCGTATAATCTCCGATCCCCAGCGCCTCGCCGGCAAGTCCCAAATTGGCAATGGTACTGCTGATATCAGAGGGCATAAAGATCTTGGTGGCGCGGCCGTCCGCCACATCCTTCAGGGCCTCCAGTCCCTTGAGCTTGAGGACGCCCTCGCTGACCTTGGACTCATTTAACATCTTGACACCGGCTGCCTCTGCCTCATATACAAGCTCAATTGACTTGGCGCGGCCTTCTGCCAAAGCGATCTGCGCTTCCTTCTCCGCCTCGGCGGCCAGGATCTTGGCCTTCTTATCTCCCTCGGCGCGACTGACAACGGCCTCCTGATGCGCCTGCGCCTCAAGGACGGTCTGCCGCCTCTCTCTCTCCGCCCGCATCTGCTTGGTCATAACCTCCTCGATCTCGCGGGGCGGCTGAATATTCTTGATCTCAACACGGGTTACCTTGATTCCCCAGGCATCAGTCGCCTCATCCAGAACGGCCTGCATCTTGGCGTTGATCTGCTCGCGGGAGGTCAGGGTCGCGTCCAGCTCCATCTCTCCTATGATGGAACGAAGGGTAGTCGCTGACAGATTCTGCAGACCTGCCAGGGGATTCTCAACTCCATAGGTATAGAGCTGGGGATCAAAGACCTTGCAGAAGACGACGGAGTCGATCTGCATGGTAACATTATCCTTGGTGATAACGGGCTGGGGCGGGAAATCAAACACCTGCTCCTTGAGCGAAATGTTCTTGACCACCCTCTCAATAAAGGGTACCTTCAGATGAAGGCCGGCATCCCAGGTCGCCTTGTAACGGCCAAGGCGCTCAATCACATTTGCGTGGGCCTGCGGTACGATACGTACGTTGGACACCAACAGCGCCAGAACAATGATAAGGATGACAATTCCTATAATTTGTGACATATCTTACCTCCTCGTTTCCAGTCTCTGCTCCATCACATATTGGAAGATCACTGTCCCCATTATATCAGACAGGTCCTTTATATTCCTTAACAAAAACTGAAAAATTGACTTTTATCCAACCCCGGATAGACTTAAGATATTGATTGTCCCTCTTCTCTCTGATGGCAACAATTCAAATGACCTTTTGCTATATCAATGATTGTGGCAGTCCCGCGAAAAAGGAGTGTTTCATATGAAGAAAATTGTACTGACCGGCGGCGGAACAGCCGGTCATGTAACCCCCAATATCGCCCTTCTTCCCCGTCTGCGAGAAGAAGGGTATCAGGTAGAGTACATCGGTTCTTATCACGGAATGGAGAAAGGGCTGGTTCAGAAGGCCGGCCTGTCCTATCACGGCATTTCCTCCGGCAAATTGCGCCGCTATTTTTCCCTGAAAAACGCCACCGATGTTCTCCGCGTCGCCAAGGGCTACTTTGAGGCTCTCTTTCTTCTGAAGCGGCTTCGCCCCAATCTCGTCTTTTCCAAGGGCGGCTTTGTCTCTGTCCCCGTCGTCCTGGCGGCCAAAACCCTTCATATTCCCGCCATCATCCATGAATCCGATATGACGCCGGGCCTGGCCAACCGCATCGCCATGCGGGGGGCCGTCAAGGTCTGCTGCAACTTCCCGGAAACGCTCAAGTACCTGCCCAAAGACAAGGCCGTGCTGACAGGATCTCCCATTCGTCAGGAACTGCTGCATGGCGATCCTTCCAGAGCTTACGCCTTCACCGGCTTTTCCCATGACAAGCCCGTCCTTCTCATTATCGGAGGATCCCTGGGCTCCGTCTTCATCAATCGCGCCGTGCGCGGTTCTCTGGATCAGCTCCTGGACCAGTATCAGATCATCCACCTCTGCGGCAAGGGAAACCTGGATGCCTCCCTGGACAATCGCGAAGGCTATCGCCAATATGAATATATCTCTGAAGAATTGCCCGATCTTTTCGCGGCTGCTAGCCTGATCGTCTCCAGAGCCGGCGCCAACGCCATTTGTGAGCTGCTCTCTCTGCGCAAGCCCAATATTCTGATTCCCCTCTCCGCCGCTGCCAGTCGCGGAGATCAGATTTTAAACGCACGCTCCTTCGAAAAGCAGGGCTTCTCCTACGTCATAGAGGAGGAGGCATGCAATGAGGAGAGCTTGGCAAAAGCCATTGATTATGTCTCTGAGCATGCCTCTGACTATATCTGCGCCATGGAGGACTCCGGTCAGATGGATTCCATCGGAAAGATTATGGACCTGTTTGAGACCATCGCCCGATCCTGAAACTCCCCATGGAAAAAGGGAAAATTGTCTTAACCACCTTCTTGATCCTCTGATAGGGGTTCCCCCGGCCCCGGCAGCTTTTCTTCCCGGTTGAAAACCCTGATCCCTTCTTCTGACTAGCGGATTTGACGGGCCAGTTTTTCTCTGATCGCCTTAATCTCCTCCTCTGAGAGTCCTCTTTGCTTCCAGAGCAGGAAGCCCTGGTTATTGGGGGCATTTTTATAGCGGGGGATCAGGTGCATGTGAAAATGAAACACGGTCTGACCGGCAATCTCGCCATTATTCTGCAGAATGTTAAACCCGTCACAGCCAAGCGTCTCCGTCATGGCACAGGCCATTTTCCGGGCCAGGGGAAAGAGCCTGGCGGCAAGGGTATCGTCCAGTTCATAGATATCAGCATAATGCTCCTTGGGGAGAATCAGCGCATGTCCCTCGCTGGCAGGATTGGCGTCTAAGATGACGCGAAAATCCTCATCCTCATAGATGGTGTTCGCGGGGATCTGTCCGTTGGCAAGCTTACAGAAAATACAGTCGTCTCTCTTCATCGTCCTGGCTCCTCGATTGTCCTATCTTCTCACAGGTGAATTTCACAGGCTCATTATAGGACTTGCCCTAGCGGAAGACAAACGGTTCCCCGGCGAAGAAGACCTCTTCCCCCATGGAAAGACGGTGCTCCTGATGAGGCGCGAGCCAGACCTCCTCCCCCCGTATTTGGCAGAAGGTTCCGTTCAGTGAGGATAAATCCTCCAGATAAACCCCGTCTCTCTTTCGATACAAAACCGCGTGCATGCGGCTGATCCCCGGGCTCTTTAAAATGACCTGGTTGTCCGGTCCTGACCCAATGTGACAGGTCAGCCCCTGCATCTGAAAGCTCTCGAATCCTCCTCTTCCCTGATATTCAAAAAAGCCCCGGGCACAATGAGGCTCTTCTCCTGACTCCTCCCTTTCTTTTCTTCCCGGCTCCAGCAGAACCGTCTCGTCCGATTCCAGCCGATCCTCGTCAAAATGCACCGGGATCTCCTCTTTGGCCGGCGGAATCAAAACACTCGCCCTCTGACTCAGGCGTTCTGTCAGCCCCTTCTTCCTCTTGACAGCGGAACCAAGGCCCGATAACAGGCGCTGAAACATCCCCTTCAGCGGAGACTGCGCTTCCAGCAGCTCAAGTGGAATCATCTGGTCAGACTCTTCTAAGTGACGCTGAAAAAGGCGGGTGACCGCATCTGCCGAAGAGACGTCTTTGCGGTTGCTGATGTCTTTGATGAGAGGCCCTTCTTCTTCCTCTGGGGATTTCTCTTCTGCCTCCTCCTCTTCGTATTCTTCTCTCACTTCCTCCGCCGGGATCTGTTCCAGCAGATCCCGGATGCGACAGGAATCCGCGGCGAGCATCTCGTACAGCTGATAGCAGGTCTCGCGCAGTCTCTCATCTCCATGGTCCAGGACAAGGAGCAAATACTCAAATACGGAGAGCAGACCTCCCTCCCCCTCGGGAATATCAATCGGGCAGTAACAGAGGCTTATCCTCCCGCTCCCCTGATGAAGATCCAGATAGAGACTTTCGGCGGACAGATAGATGGATCGCTCCGAGATCAGATAGCGGTCCAGTTCTCCATAGGCCTGTGCCAATCCGAGAAGAATCCTTCGCAAAAGAGTCAGATCCAGTCCTCCCTCTTGTTCAAGATAGTCCTTGAGCGCGCGTTTCCCACTGATATCGTACCAGACCTGCCTCTGTTCATTCTGGTCAACCAGGTGAAAGGGAAGAAGGCAGGACAACTGCTGCCTCTGCAGCATCCGGTCTTCATACCCCTCCTCTGACGGTCTGCCCTCCAGGATCATATAAATCTTCTGTCTGTTTCTGGAATAGCGGTAATTCATAATCACTTCCCCCGAAGATTTCCGATAACATCTGCCGCTGCCCTGGCCAGACGAAAGCGGTCCGCCGCCTCTGACGGGCTTCTGCCGCGAAATTGTCCCGCGATTGAGCGAACCGACTCTGCACCGGCTCGAAAGACCTCAAAGGACAGCAAAATCCCTCCCGCGATCAAAAGCAGCGAAATCGAGATAATCAGCGAAGCTTCTATCGTGTATGCGGCAGGTACCCATAGATCATCCTTGTATTTCATTTCCTCTTCTGCTCCTCTCAGAATCCTGACAGCGATCCTGTCCCATATCCCATATCTCAGCTTTTTCTCTTGATTCAAGCCCTGCGCAGACCTGATACAGGACTCTATTTGCACTTCCTGAATCCTTTTTTGATGTCTTTTGTTTGTTGCCTTTTGTTCACTGTCCTTTGCTCACTGTCCCTTATTCCCTGTAAAGACGCTGTAAGCAAAAGAAATGACCTTATTGGAAAAGGCTCAGCTCAAAAGGCCAGGAAGGATCCTGCAGAACACTTCTATGACCAGGCCTGTCAGACTCAAAACAGGAGCAAAGGGGAGCGCGTAATTTCGCAGTCGATTCCCTCTCTCCTTCCCTCTTCCCATCCGCCAGGCAAAAAGGCCCAGGCCTGCCGCCGCAAGCGAAGCAAACCAGAAGATCAGCAGGGCCTCTCCAAATCCCAGCGCTGTTCCGAGAAGCGCCACCAGAAGTGCATCCCCCATACCGATCGCATTCCGACTCAGAATCGAGACCAGAATGAGTAAAAGTCCCAGGAGAAGCCCTCCTCCCACTTCCCAGACCGTCAATTTCCCCATCAGGAGATTCCCTGCCCCTGCAAGAAAAATCCCCGCCGCAGGAAGTGGCCAGAAAATCCGCCGATAGCGCAGATCCTGCCAGGAAGCTATGGCAAGAATGAGACCAAGCAGAAGATACCGCGCGAGTATGTATTTCCCTTCCATAGTCCTCCTTCTTCCCTTTCCTCACCAGGACGATCTACACACCAGGATGATCAGCGGCCTTGCTTATTTCGCAAATCCTGCAGCTCCTGCCTATCTCGCAGACCCTGCAGCCCCTGTCCCTCTCTAAGCTCCTGCGGCTCCTGCCTATCTCGCAGACCCTGCAGCTCCTGTCCCTCTCTAAGCTCCTGCGGCTCCTGCCTATCTCACAGCTCCCGCAGTCTCCGCCTCGGTCCCACTCTGCCCCGCACAACGAGGACAGGCATGATAGCCCCGCGCTAGGGCCTCTGAAAGAGATATATGACTGACATGCCGTCTCAGGGCCGGACTGTCCAGGCGATCGTGATAGACCAGCCCGTCCTCTGTGATATAAAAGATTTGATTTTCCTCCTCCTTCCCGATATGCTTGGGGCAGGAGGGACCCGGCTTATATTTTGCCCCGGCATCATTTCTCGCCTTGGACAGATCCTTTCCCAAAATCGAGTGAATCCGCGGATTCAAGTAAACGCAGGCGGGATCCCTGTGGTAGGCGACGCCGCTGGCTGTCACATAAACCATCTCCCCTGTCTCTTTTTTCTCCATAGGATCCCAGCCTGTCCAGCGCCGTTGGCTTGCGGTCGCTGTCATCCTGGCTTCCCTTTGTCCCAGGAGCGGAATCGGCAGAGCTATCTGATACTCAGCCACAGCGCAAATTTCTCTCTCGTCGATCCGGCTTTTCGCATAGGAAATTCCCAGCCATTTGCCCCGAATCAGCCCGGGATTGACCCCCTTTTTCAGCAAATCGGCCTCTGTCAGAGCACCGATCTCCAGGGCGTTTTCCCCCTTCCCGGGGAGAAGGGCCATCTGTCTGGTCGCCTGGCGAAGAGAGGTCTGTATCTGAAATTGCAGAGTAAAGATCTGGATGAGGCAGATAGCCATGGCCATAGCCGCGATAAAAAGGGGAAGAAGGATGCTGGCCTCAAGGGTATAGGACGCAGAAAGTCTGGTCTTCCCCCGTCGACAGCGAAAGCCCCCTTCGCTCCTGTCTGTATCTTCCGTGAAGGTGTGTCGAGGTGCCTCTATATGGAACAAATGATGTGATTTTGAATGAGCTGGTCGATGACACGATCTTATGAAAAGAGAGATTTTTGAATTTAGGGTGAATAGGGTTCTGAAATGATTCCATAACAGATGTAGAGACACCTCGACACACCTCCTTTCTTCTTTATTTCATAGAGCAAACGCTAAATATAGGCCAACATTCCATGAATTTCATATGCAGAACAGTCTTCTATGAATCCCGGATGCGGGGTATCTTCCATAAGGCCAAAATATACAGTGTGATTTCAGATTCCTGCCAGCCGCTCACAAAAGACTTACTGATAGGCGCAAGTCTCCTCATACTCCCTCTGATACCAGGGAAGCATGGTCTTCTTCGGAAGAATCTGAAAATACGTTTTGGCCTCATACCCATAGTGCATATTCAGTCCGCAAATCATATGATCCATCCGTGTCCCCCCATATGCCTCCTCCTGCCGAATGCTGGCCTCCATCAGATCCATCGCCCTTAAAGCGAGATCTCCACTGTCCGCGAGCAAGAGCAGGGCCATCAGATACATCTCATAGCTAATCCCTGCGGAAGACTCTCTGGCTTTGACTGTCGTGTCCAGATAGGTCGGAAACTCATAGATATCACTGGTCCACTCCGCCGGGCTTTTAAGAAGCGCGGCCTTTCCCCCGGTCAGAACCAGGCGGATATCCAGAATACTCTCCAGATAGGCCCAGGCCGCGACAATTCCTCCCTTGACCAATTGCAGGACTGCCGGATTTAACGTCGCTCCCGCCAAAAGCACTGCCAGCTCTTCAACCTGCGCCATCCGGGCCGGATCTCCCAGGAGACACCTGCAGTTATCCAACTCGCGAAGGGCCAGCAGCCGAAGCACCATAGCCTCCAGGTTCCGCTTGTCGCTCTCTTTCCCACAGAGGATGTACTCCATCTCATAAGAGAGGGCATGCCCCTTCCCCTGCTCCTTTCCGAAGCGGGAGAAATGATCCCGCAGGTAGAGGCGAAAAAGCCCCTGATCTTTCAGGTCTGTCTCTATCTTCTCCTCAGAGGTCCCCTGGAGCCTCTTCCTCTTCGACGGACAGTCCTTCCCGTCCGGCAGGCTCGCCTCTGACAACTTATTGTCCGGAGGCAGAACCTGGGCGAGAATCGCCTTGCTCTTCCACTCCAGGGCAGTCCGTATCGGATTCGCCTTTGGCTTTCTTCCATTGGACGGGGAACGCTCTTTTTCTCCTGATTCCGCCTGATCCCCGCTCTTTTCTTCGCTTTTCTTCTCTGAGATATCCGGGCTGTCTCTTGCCGATTTTCCCTCTTCCCTCTTCTCTTTTTGCACTTGCTCCAGGGCCCCTTGCCCCTCCTGCAGCATGGATGAAAGATCACGCTTATCAGACGTGGACTCTGCTCCCCGGACATAGTCTATGATTCGGTCAATGCCGGTCTGTCCCAGCTGACCAACCTCCTGTCGCGCCGCCTGACGAATGAAGGGTCCTGCCCTCTGATCCGTCAGCAGCTGATAGGAGCGTATCGCGCAAGAGGTCAGACTGGTCTGATAGAGCGTGTCCCCCAGTTCTTCCTCCAGGCGAACCCGAAGTCTCTGCTCCAGCTCTGACGGGTCAAACCGGTCTTGTCCATATCCGGCATCCATCCCGAGAATCCCATACTCCTCCCAGAGGATCCGATTGTATTCCCCCAGGGCTCCTTCTGTCGCATAAGTCGATAACTGCTTCTGCCCGGCGACAAGGCCCAGGAGATGAACTCCCTCCGCAAGAGTCAGCAAAAGAGTCATAATCAGCATCAAGATCAGGCTCAGGAAAACCGTCACGGAGGCAGTCAGCCAATAAGACTCCTGCTCTGCTGGGTAATGGTCTTCCAGATATTGTTGACCAGATTTGTAATCTGCTTCTGAAAAATAATGACAATCCCGATCAGGACCACCAGAATCAGGATGATCTCCACCGTGCCGATTCCCTCTTCCTCCCATATAAATTCTCTTCCTTTTTCTCGTAACCAATCCATTCTTCTACCTCCTCATAAGTGTATAAACAGGGCCGGAGCCAGCAGGATCATCAGAACTACCGCCAGCAATCCCACCATCGGGATCAGAAGCCTGGTTGACGCTTCATCCCCGAGCTTCTTGCAGCGCAGGCGGCCGGCCTCTTCGGCCCTCTGTTTCTCCTCCTCAAACAGCTCTGCCAATCGCCTGTTCCCTCTCTGCAGATTCTGTATCAGCAGCATGGAGAGCTTGCGATAGGACGCCGTCGGACACAGACCGGGCCAGTCTTCATAGGCCTGTCTCTCAGATATCCCCTCTTTCATGCGCCGAACCAGAAGAGAGAGCGCCTCATACCCCTCATGACCGGTCTGCCCTTGCTTCTTTCGCTCTTCGTAGGCCGCGCTGATCCGTTCCAGCGCGTTTTTCACTGTGACCCCGGCCGAAAGATATAGGGCGATTTCACTGATGATCGACGGATAATCCCGATCCGCGTTTTCCCTCCGCCTTTTAACGGCCTCCATCCGGCTTTTCTTCTGCGCGAAGAGCATCAGAAGGGCTCCTGTAAATCCAAGCGCGAGGAGCTTCTCTCCGCGCCAGGAATAGGGACGCATCCAGCGGATGGCCTCTCCTCTGAAATCCTGCTCGGGCAGATCCATCTTCTGCTTTTGCCGGTCCGTTTTCTCTCTTCCCTCCAGGGCCCTTTTGATCCTGCTCCGATACCCCTCTTTGCTGTCGGCGGGATAAGCCCTGGCCAGAAATCGGATGGTCTCCTCCCGGCGGCTGCTTCCGCAGATATAGACCAGATTCGCTGCAATCAGCTGATCCTCCGATAAAAGATCCCGATGGAACCGGCCGTTCTGCTCAAGAATCCCCTCCGGCTGCATGCTCCAGTGAAGGGCAACCTGGCCCTTTTGCAGGCTCTGCGGAAAACGAAGATCCCTGTCAATCACGCGGATATCAGCTTTATCTCCTTCCCCCTGGCTCCTGTTACTCAAGCCCTCTGTCTCCTCTTTTTCCTTCCCCCCGCCTGCCTTTGCCCTTTCTTCCCCGGCTTTCGGATCCGGACTCTCCTCGGACAGAGCCTCTGTATTCTCTCTCAGAAAGTCTGCCAGCTCCGTCCTCGCCGCTGTGATCTTGTCTTCTGCCTCCCGGGCGCTCATCTCCCGCTCTTCTAGGGTCAGCTGATAGCGAATTTCTCCCTCCCTCGTCCCGGCAATCAGTGATTCTTCCCGTCCGGCCTCCCCGTTCTCCGGCCGGACCAGGTCACTGACAAGTCTGCCTGCCGGCAGAAGCTCTGTCCCCGAGAGAATAAGAGCTGCAAGTTCCGCCCCCAGAAGCATCCGGCAGATCTTCTTCGGGTATGTCTTGCCATGGCGTCTGCGATTTTGCAAATAGAGGATGCTTCCCAGCAGAACGATAAGACTGATCATCTCTCCCTCCCTTCCCCGTCTTCCATCTCTTCATGATCTTCCTTGATCCAACCAGGCCCCGTTTAGATCCTCCTCTCTTTAGACCTGCATCACCCGGTAAATGATCCTCTCCCCCAGAAGAAACATTCCCAGGTAAAGTCCCAGGCAAAGACTCATCATAATTGTCCCCAGAGGAGGCCTGTAAAGCGGCTCTAGATAGGCTCCCGCGGTCAGGCGAACATAGAGCAATACCGCCAGCGGCATAACCGACATGACTCTCTGTTCATACTCTTTTGCCGCGAGATTGGCTGCCATCTCTTCCTTCAGCTCAATCCTCGCCGCAATGGAGCGGGCGCTTCTCTCCAGAAAGCGGCTGTAATCCCCGCCCAGCCGCCTGGCAAAGGCCATCAGGTCTGCCAGATTCACCGCCTCCTCATAGCCCAGTTCCCGGGCCATCTCCACAAGTCCTTCCTCCAGTGGCATCTGCAGTCGGATACGGGCGGACAGCTTTTGGGCCGCTGTCAAAAGGGGGCTGTCCGCCGGAGTGATTTTCCCCAGCTCCTTCTCGGCAAGGCGGAAGGCATTTTCCGCGGAATAACCGTTGCGAAGGGCAGCCACCAGCAGTTTGAGATAGTCCTGAAACTCTCTGAGGAAAATCCCGTACCCTCTCTGCTCCCGCCGTTTCCTCAGGTAGGGACCAAGCCCCAGATAAATGGGGATGACCAAAAGAAGGGCCAGGGGACTGCTGTAGAAGAGCCATGCCAAAAGCAGGGCCATGGCGCAGCTGATCAGCACCCGCTTCCTTCTGTCATTCCCGCCCGCTGCAGTTTTCCCCTTCTCTGCAGAGCATTGACGCGTTTCCATTGTCCTCTCACCTCCTCTCCAGCATCCGCCTCATAGCGGTAGAGACAAGAGAGCTTTACCTGCCCTTCTTCCATGCCCAAAACCTCGTTGATCTCCAGAAGCTTACGGCTTCCATCCCGCAGTCGTCCCAGATGGATGAAGATGTCGATCCCCGACGCGATCTGACTTAAAATTGCCGGCACGGGCAGAGAGACGTTCCCCATCAAAACCATCGTCACCAGCCGGGAGACCATATCCGCAGTCGAATTCGCGTGTCCCGTCCCCAGCGTTCCATCGTGCCCGGTATTGGCCGCCTGGAGCATCTCCAGGGCCTCGCTTCCCCTGCACTCCCCGACAATGATCCGATCCGGCCGCATCCGAAGAGCAGTCCTGACCAGTTCCCTAATACTCACCTCAAGGTTCCCGTCCATGCCGGCCTCCCGGGCTTCCAGTCGAACCAGGTTGTCGATCCCGGTCAGCCGCAGCTCTGCGGAATCCTCGATGGTAACCACGCGCTCTGATCCGGGGATAAACTCCGACAGGGCATTCAGAAAAGTGGTCTTGCCGCTCCCCGTCCCCCCGGAAATGAAGATGTTGTAACCGGCCCTCACAAGGTCTGCCAGAAAATCCCTGATCTCCTCGGAAATCGAACCCAGCTCCAGCAGCTGATCCATCCCAATCCCTTTCCTGGGAAAGCGGCGAATCGACACCATGATTCCATCCACGGCGACCGGAGGCAGGACAATGTGAATTCTGGAGCCGTCCTTCCATCGGGTATCCGCAATCGGCCTGGACTCATTCACCAATGTGTTCGTCGATGCGACCATCTGCTGAACCAGGTCCGCCAGCTTCTCCTCCGAGGAAAAATGCCTGTTCAGCCTTCGAATCTTTCCGCGCTCCTCCAGGAAAATATTCTCATGCCCGTTGATCATAATCTCTGTAATGGTGTCTTCCTCCAACAGATCCTGTAAGATATCCAGCTTGCGCATGGAGTTAAAGAGCTCCCGCTCCATCTGAAGCCGGTCTTCCAAATCCATGGGATGATCCCTGGCATACTCTACCAGGATCTCCCGTATGACCCGGCAAATCTCCTGATCGCTCTTCCTCTGATCCGCACAGGATTCCTGCAAATGCTCCAGAACCTTGTCATGCAGTGTCTCGCGAACTTCATCCCACACTTCGGCACGCATGCTCTTCCTCCCAGCGATACTTCTGGCTCACGACATAATTGCCCAGGTTTCCCGCTTCGATTTCCTCCAGGCTGAAGTTCCATTCCCCCCGGCTTCCCAGAGAAAGCGGCAAATCCATCGTCTCCAGCTCCAGATGCCGAAACTGCCTGCGAAGAGCCCCCTCCGTCCGCGCTGTCAGCCGCCGATAATAGGGCTCCTGCTTGCTCAAGAGAAACATCTTTCTGCAGTGATCCAGCATGAGCTGGGCCCCCTGATGGAAAGAATCATAGAGCAATACAATCCGAGCCCCTGTCTCCTGCAAATCGCCCAGAACCATCTGCCACTGGTCAGGACTGATTCTTCCCAGCTCTGTCGGGCTGTCCACCGGCGGCATGATTGCCAGTGCCCCGTCATATATCAGAAAATCTGCAAGTTTTCCATCGTCTGTGCTTTGCAGATACAGATAATCCGTCAGTGTCCCCCTCCATTTGCAGGAAAGGAGTTCCCCGAGCCTGGAATTCTCCTCCAGATCCATGAGGATAACCGGTCCCTCCTGCGCCAGGGACCGACACATGAGCAGGGTAAATGCCAGGAGCAAATCATGGTGCATGGGAGAGTATACCGCCCAGAAAGAGTTCCGGTCCCTCCCCTCGCAGACCTTCTCTTTGCCTGAGGCAGCAAGCAGCTCCCCGGTATAAGCGCCCATGACCCCGTCAGAAGCTTCGTGCAGCCGCAGGGAACCCGGATACTTGACTCTTCCCAGCAAGTTCACAAGAAAGTCCATGGGCTGATACTTCTCCATCTCATCTACTCCGAACATCCCCTGCCCCTTTTCTTCGGTCAGCTGCAGAAGAGATCCCGTTTTGCGGCGTATCTCTCCCAGCAATCCCGCCTCCTGCGCAATCGCAAGATATTCCTTTCCCAGAATGGTCAGATCAAAATCTGTCCAATCCAACTGACGGATCTCTTCCTCAAAGGCCAGAGGCTCTGTGAATGTCCGAATTCCGTACTCCTCCTGCCGGCCCATCAGAAAGTTGACAAGGGCCGCCACATAGGCTCCGTCGCTGTCCGCAATCAAAATCTGTATCTGACTCATACTCCCCCCAATTCATTTTCTTTCGCCTGCCGGGGCCTGTCCGGCAGTCATTTTCTCTTCTAGACATTGATCAGGCGCGCGAGATCCGCCACAAGTCGCCAACCCAGACAGACTAAAAAACCATTGCAGATGCAGATCGTAAAATGTACCCTCGTCTGCAGGTCTCTTCCCTCCGCAAGCGGATGACCTGACCACAGGAGATGGCACAGGGTCTCGATTCCTCTGCCGCTTGTTCGCATTCTCCTTAAAAGACTCATAAGCCCGAGCAAGGCTCCCTGTCCAAGCGCGATTCCCAGCATTGGCCGGTAAAGGTCAGCCGGTAAGAGTCCTGCCAGAAGAGCTAGTAATTTCACATCCCCCGCTCCCAGCGCTCCAAGGAGAAAGAAGATCGCGAGAAACAGTCCTGCCGCCAGCATAGGCAAAAGCATGTCCCGGGCGACCGACAAAAGATATTCTCCGCCCATGTCCGACCAGACCGGATCAAACATGCCGATTCCTCTCCGACCGCCGCGCTCAATGCCGATATACCAGGGATCTGCGACCTGCCAGGCATAGCTGACAAGGCCGAGAAATCCGCCCATCAGCAAGAGCCGGTTGGGAATCCTTCCGCTCCTCAAATCCTCTCCCAGAGCCAGGGCAAGCAGAGCAGATCCCAATATCAATCGCAGGCACATGCCGACCTCCCCCTGTCTTTTCTTCTTATCTTCCTCCTCATCCGCTTTTGCCCCGGTCTGATCCCACTTCATTCATCTCTCCTCACCTCCCTCTTATCGGTCCCGCAGCTGCCTTTCTCTTGTGTCCAAAAATATAGCAGGCCCCCTTTTTGTCTTCCATATCGTTTGACGAAAGATTCTTTTCTGTTGATTTGTACGAATTGTTTTTCTGTGCAGAGACGACAAAAAAGTGACTGTCCATCTGTCTACTTTGGATAGTCACTTTCTCTTATGTCTATAGAATTGATCTTACTTGGCTCTATTTTATCTGGGCTTCGGACGAGATTTCCTCCACAATTGACAGATCCCGGGATATCGTCCTGTCAATATAGACAAATGTTGATACATCTGTGGATCGTCTGTGGAAAGCCCCTTGATATCCTCTCTTTTTCTGTGTATAACCGGGATATTTTTGTTATTGTGCGGAAATTGTCTGGTCTATAAGTCCCGCCTTCCATCCAGGGCCCGGAGCAGAGTCACCTCGTCAATATACTCCAGGTCTCCACCGACCGGAACTCCGGAGGCAATTCTGGTCACACGGATTCCGGTTGGCTTGATCAGCTTACTGATATACATGGCCGTCGCCTCTCCCTCCAGAGAGGAATTCGTCGCAATAATCACCTCTTCCACATCCTCTTTCTGCAGGCGGACAAAGAGCTCCTTCATGCGGATATCCGCCGGTCCGATCCCCTGCATGGGTGAGATCGCCCCGTGCAGCACATGATAAACGCCTTCGTATTTCCCCGTCTTCTCATAGGCCGCCAGATCGCGGGTGGACTCCACCACCATGATCTGCCTGTGGTTGCGCCTGTCTGAGGCACAGATGGGACAGATCTCCTGATCGGTCAATGTAAAGCACTCCTTGCAAAAGCGGACATTGGCCCGGGCGTCCATCAGGCTTTTCCCCAGCTGATCCACCTCTTCTTTTGGCATGCGCAGAATGTGGAAAGCCAGTCTCTGGGCGGATTTAGAGCCGATGCCCGGCAGCCTGGAGAGCGCCCCGATCAGCTGGCTGATTTCTCTGCTGTAGTATTCCATGAACGCCTCTGATCAGATTCCAAAGCCGCCGGTAAAGCGGGACATGGACTGCTGCGAGAAGGAATCCACCTGCTTTAAGCCCTCATTGACAGCTGCCAGTATCAGATCCTGCAGCATCTCCACATCCTCGGGATCCACTACATCCCTGTCAATTTCTATGCTCTTCAGCTCTCTCTTCCCGCTGACAACGACACTGACCGCGCCGCCGCCGGCTGTCGCGGTGAAATCCCTCTCCTCCAGATCTGCCTGGGCCTGCTCCATCTGCTTTTGCATCTTCTGGGCCTGCTTCATCAGGTTATTCATGTTGCCGCCGCCGGGAAAACCGCCGCCTCTTCTTGCCATTGTGTCCTCCAATCCAGGATCTTAAAATCCTTTGAAACGCTTGTTTTAAAAGTCTTCTTCGACGAGTTCGACCCCGGCCGTTTTGGCAAAATAGTCAATCGCGTCGGTATACATCTGCTCCTTAGGTCTGCGGTCCTCATTGCCGACCACCTTGACCCTGACCTCCTTGCCGGTGGTCTCGGCCAGGACTTGCCGCAATTCCTCCATGGTCTTAGCCTGCGTCACCTTCTTTCTGGCCAGGTTCTGATCAGGCGCCTCCACATCATAGACTAAAAGGAGCTCTCCCTCCTCGGAGACGGAGACCAGGGCCTTGCTCAGCATGGAAGCCAGCATGCGATCCTCCATGGCCGCTATCAGCTTCTTCCAGCTGCCTGCCAGCTGCCTGACCTCCTCCGGGACAGCCGCCGGCAGGTTCTTTTTTGCTGCCCTGACAGGGGCCTCCTGCGTCTGGCCGCTCATCTGACCGCCGGCATCCGATCTCTTCCCCTCAGACGCTTGCGCGGGGATTCCTTCCTCCAGCTTCTCCTCCAGAGTCGTCAGCCGGTCAATCAGGGAATCATAGGAGGTCTCCATCTGGGGCTTACAGAGCTTGATCACAGCGATTTCGATCAGGATTCGCTTCTGACTAGCATAGCGGATCTGGCTGGAGAGATCGCTCAAGATACGAATATAGCGCATGAGGATCTCATCCTCAACCATCTGCGCCTCCTCCTTCAGCAGGACCAGGTTGTCACTGGAGATGTCCAGGGCGTCTTCCATATGATCCCCGCTCTTTAACAGGAGCAGATTGCGCAGATACCAGGTGAAATCATTGACGAACTGGACCGGCTCTCTTCCCTCCGCGATAATCTCCCCGATCATGCGGATCGACTCCGTGACGTCTCTGTCAATGATCGCCCGCAGGAGGCGGCTGAAGACCTCCGTATCCACCGCTCCCAGGACCTTGAGCGTGTCGTCATAGGTCAGCTTCTGCCCGAGGTAGAAGGCGATGCACTGATCCATAAGGGAGAGGGCATCCCGCATGGATCCGTCCGCTGCCCTGGCGATATAATCCACCGCCTTGTCCTCAACTGCCAGCCCCTCTTCATCCATGAGCTGACGCAACCGGCCCCCTATGGTCTCCGCGCTGATCCGATGGAAATCATAGCGCTGGCAGCGAGAGAGGATCGTGATGGGAATCTTGTTGACCTCCGTAGTTGCCAGGATAAAAATGACATACTCCGGCGGCTCCTCCAGGGTCTTTAAGAGGGCATTATATGCCCCGGGAGAGAGCATGTGAACCTCATCGATGATGTAGACCTTATAGCGGCCCTCCGTCGGCGGATAGGCCACCTCCTCGATGATCTCCCGAATATTGTTCACACCGTTATTGGAAGCCGCGTCGATCTCGATGACATTCATCGAACTTCCGGCATTAATGGCCTTACAAATACGGCATTCCCCGCAGGGACTGCCGTCAACGGGATGCTGGCAGTTGACCGCCCTGGCCAGGATCTTGGCGACGGTCGTCTTGCCTGTTCCACGGGTTCCCGTGAAGAGATAGGCGTGGCCGATGCGGTCGTTCTTCAGCTGATTCTTCAGAGTTGTAACAATGTGATCCTGTCCCTTGACGTCTTCGAAGGTCTGGGGGCGGAATTTGCGATAGAGCGCCTGATAGGCCATGCCGGCTTCTCCTTTCCCTGTATTTTCCGCAAACAACCTGGAACACTTATTATAGATGATGAGAGGCTATGGCACAAACCATACGCTTCGTACATATTCCTTTATCATGAATCCTCGGCTTCTTTGCAAGCGCTTCTCCTCTTGCTTTCCCCTCAATTCACCTGCTCGCCTGATAGATGGCCAGCATATCCTTCTCGCTCAGCTTTCTGGCGGAGTCAATGGCGCTGCCGCCTCCAACTGCCAGAATGAAGTCAACTCCCTCTCTTCTGCAGAGCTCAATTCCCTGATAGACCAGTCCCAACCTCGGATTTGGCACAGCACCGCCCAGACTCACGTAGGAAATCCCCGACGAATCCAACTGATCCTTCACCTTCTGCAGGAGACCGGAGCGGATGACACTGCCTCCTCCATAGTGAATGAGCAGCTTCTTTCCGCCGAACTCCCAAACCAGATCGGTAAGCTGCTCCTCGGTATTCCTTCCAAAGACAACCTTAGTCGGCGCATAAAACTTAAAATGATACATAAAAACCTCCTGACTTATGTGCCGTGGCGACACCTCGCGAACTCACCTGCCAGCGCGAAGGCGTCTTAAAAATCACGCCTGGTCTCAAGAAGATTTTACAACTGAAAGCTAACGTTAACGCAAGAATTATAATAAAAAGTATGCCTTCTTCCGCACGCTCTCCCGGTATGATATGACAGCCGCGGAGAATCCGGTTCGCCGGCATTCTGATTGTTATAAAAAGATCCCCGGGCGCTCTGTTCGCAAACACCCGGGAACTTCCGCATACAACGCTCTATTGTTGATTTTTCAGGCCGATCATTCCAGCCCTTGACGAAGCCAAGGACTGAAATGCTCTCTGCCGTGATTTTCATCGGCCCATCAGGAAGCTCTCTCCTTCTTCTTCGCCTCTCTGGCCTGTTTTAAGACCATGTCCTTAACCTTCATCAGGCGAACCTGAGTAGACCTCTCATTCTCGTCCAGCTTCATGGAAATGGTCCTGATATTCTCCTGCGCCTCCGGAATAATAACATGCTCTAAGGCATTGACCCTCCGTCTGGTGCGCTCGATCTCGGCCGCCATCAGCTGACAGGCCTTCTCCCGCTCCGCCAGGCGAAGCATATCCTCCGTCAGATCCGCCAATTCTCTGACCGCCGAATCCAGTTCCCCGGAAGTAAAGGCGAAGCCATAGGCGTAGATGTCATTGGGATCGCTGGTGCGCATGTCGATCTCATATTGGGGAATATCGACAGACATGACGTTTCGCCTGGAGCTCTTTAAGCAGATCTCCTGCTTGGGAGCCATCAGAGCCTCCTTGAGAAGCTCCTCCGACATCCCCGCCCTGGCTAAGACCAGGCCGGCATTGGCCTTTTTGATCCCCTCTTCCACCTTCAGGCGCAGATCCATATTCTCACGTACCTGGTCCAAAAATTCCCGCATCAGCTCGTCTCTCTTGTCCTTGAGCAGGCGATGGCCCTTGATGGCAGTCGCAAGCTTCTGCTTCTGCCGGGTCAGCTCCATTCGCGTGGGATTCACATTCGTTCCCGCCATCTGTTTATCCTTCCTCAATCCACTCCGAGGAGCGGCCCCGTCTGATGAGATGCGCACTCCGCCGGTGGAATCCCCGGCGACCCTACTTCTCGTAATACTTATCCAACATATCGTCGCTGATTCGCTTGAGCTCTGACCTTGGGAGCAGGCGCAGCAAATCCCAGCCCAGATCCAGGGTCTCCTCAATGGACCGGTCGGTCTGATACCCCTGGGAAATGTACCTGCTCTCGAATTCATCCGCGAACCTGGCATAGAGCAGGTCCATCTCTGTCAGGGCCGCCTCGCCCAGAATCACCATCAGTTCCTTGGCGTCCTTGCCTCTGGCATAAGCGGCAAAGAGCTGGTTCATCGTCGCCGCGTGGTCCTCACGGGTCTTGTCGGCTCCGATTCCCTTGTCCTTCAGACGGGACAGGGAGGGCATGACATCCACAGGGGGGGTAATTCCCCTGCGGTAGAGATCACGGCTCAAAATAATCTGTCCCTCCGTGATATACCCGGTCAGATCGGGAATGGGATGAGTCTTGTCATCCTCCGGCATGGACAGGATGGGAATCATGGTGATGGATCCCTTGTGTCCCCTCAGGCGGCCGGCTCTCTCATACATGGTCGCCAGGTCCGTGTACATGTAACCGGGGTAACCACGGCGGCCGGGAACCTCCTTGCGGGCCGCGGATACCTCGCGCAGGGCGTCCGCGTAGTTGGTGATATCCGTCATGATGACAAGGACATGCATGTCCTTCTCAAAAGCCAGATATTCCGCGGCAGTCAGGGCCATACGGGGGGTGGAAATACGCTCGACGGCCGGGTCATTGGCCAGATTGACAAAGAGAACCGTCCGGTCAATGGCTCCGGTCTGCCGGAAGGACTCCTGGAAGAAGTTAGCCTCCTCGAAGGTGATTCCCATCGCGGCGAAGACAACAGCAAAGGGCTCGTCGGTCCCGCGGACCCTGGCCTGACGGGCAATCTGAGCCGCCAGCTGCGCATGGGGAAGACCGGAAGCCGAGAAGATGGGCAGCTTCTGTCCGCGAACCAGGGTGTTTAGGCCGTCGATGGATGAGACCCCGGTCTGAATGAACTCCGATGGGTACTGACGGGCCGCCGGATTCATGGGCAGACCGTTGATGTCCATCCTCTTCTCCGGAAGGATCTGCGGCCCGTCGTCGATGGTCCGCCCCATACCGTCGAAGACGCGGCCCAGCATATCCTCGGACACGCCAAGCTCCAGAGACTTGCCCAGAAAGCGAACCTTGGAATTGGACAGGTTGATTCCGGTTGCGGTCTCAAAGAGCTGTACCAGGGCATTTGACCCGTCGATCTCCAAAACCTTGCAGCGGCGGATGCTTCCGTCCGCCAGCTCAATCTCGCCCATTTCATTATAGCTGACGCCTGATACCCCCTGTACCAGCATCAGAGGTCCGGCGACTTCCTCTATCGTGCGATATTCCTTCGCCATAATTTAGTCCTCCTTGTCCTGGGTCAGCGTGGCGATCTCGGTGGCCAGAGCCTCCTGAACCGAGCTGTACTCCTCCGCGATATCGCTCTCCTTCGTATACTTGAAGCGGCCGATCCGCTCGCGGACCTGCATGCTGACAATATCTTCAATATTGGCTCCGGCCTTCAAGGCCTTGCTCCCCTCCTCGTAGAAGGCGTATACCAGCTTCATCATGTCGTACTGCTTGGGCAGAGAGGTATAGGTGTCGATCTCATCGAAGGAATTCTGGTGCAGGAAGTCCTCGCGGATACTTCTGGCCGCCTCCATCTTCAGGCGGTCCTGGGGCGAGAGGGCATCCATCCCGACCATCTTTACGATCTCATTGAGCGAGGCCTCCTCTGTCAAAAGGGACATCAGATTCTGCCGGACCTGCATCCAGTCCGACTTGACGTTCTCATTGAACCAGGGCTCCATATCATCCAAGTAGTTGGAGTAGGAATTCAGCCAGTTGATGGCCGGGAAATGTCTCTGATAGGCCAGGTTTGCGTCCAGTCCCCAGAAGACCTTGACAATGCGCAGGGTCGCCTGGGAGACAGGCTCGGAAATATCTCCTCCCGGAGGAGACACGGCTCCGATGGCGGACAGCTGTCCCTCGCGTCCCTCGCTGCCGAGAGAAATCACCCGGCCGGCCCGCTCGTAGAACTGAGCCAGACGGGATCCCAGATAAGCGGGATAGCCCTCCTCACCCGGCATTTCCTCCAGGCGCCCGGACATCTCGCGCAGGGCCTCTGCCCAGCGGGAGGTGGAATCCGCCATCAGGGCGACAGAGTAACCCATATCGCGGAAGTACTCCGCGATGGTAATTCCCGTGTAGATCGAAGCCTCTCGCGCCGCAACGGGCATATCAGACGTGTTGGCGATCAGAACGGTCCTCTTCATCAGGGACTCCCCGGTCTTTGGGTCAACCAGTTCGGGGAACTCGTTTAAAACGTCTGTCATCTCATTTCCGCGCTCACCACAGCCGATATAGACCACAATATCCGCCTCGGCCCACTTGGCCAGCTGGTGCTGGGTGACGGTCTTGCCGGAGCCGAAGGGGCCGGGGATCGCTGCCACACCGCCCTTGGCAATGGGGAAGAAGGCGTCGATAACCCGCTGTCCCGTCACCAGAGGCATATTGGGAGCCAGCTTCCTGGCATAGGGGCGCTGACGGCGGACAGGCCATTTCTGAACCATGGTTACATCCACGTCTCCCGCGTCCGTCTCAATGACCGCGATCGTCTCCCGGATGGTGTGCTGTCCGGACTCAATGCGCTTGATCCTCCCGGAAAGGCGGTAGGGAACCATGATCTTCTGCGTGACGACCGCCGTCTCCTCAACCGTGCCGATGATATCGCCGGCCTCCACCTCGTCTCCTACAGAGACCGTCGGGACAAAATCCCAGACCTTCTCCTCGTCCAGAGCAGGTACCTGTACCCCCCGGTGGAGGAGATCAGACCCGGACAGCTCCCTGATCTTGTTGAGGGGACGCTGAATCCCATCGTAGATAGAGCCGATCAGACCCGGCCCCAGATCGACCGACATGGGCATCCCGGTCGACTCCACAGGCTGGCCGGGGCCAAGTCCCTGGGTCTCCTCATATACCTGAATGGAGGCCTCGTCTCCATGCATCTCAATGATCTCTCCGATCAGATGCTCATCGCTGACGCGAACCACGTCAGACATGTTGGCATCGCGCATCCCGGTCGCGATAACCAGAGGTCCCGCAACCTTCTTGATCACTCCAGTGCTCATCGCACGCCTCGCTTTCCTGTCTTAATCCTGGGAGAAGAGAATGTCGCTTCCGACCGCCTGCTCCACAGACCTCTTCACCGCGTCGACACCGACTTTTGTATCCCCGCTGATCCCGGGAATCGGAACGATCGCCGGGCTGACTCTCTCTCTGTATTCTTCGATTGTCTCTGCAAGCTCCAGACAGACCGCCTCGGTGATGTAGATGATGCCATACCCGCTCTGGGCAAGCCTGCGCAGGGTGCCTGCAGGATCCTCGTCCTCATCCGTGGGAAAGAGCTCCATTCCCAGGGCCCCGAAGCCGTAAATGCTGTCGTAATCTCCCATGACCGCTATCTTATCCATACATCTCACGCACCCTTCCGCGAATTGCCTCCTCCGGGAAACCATTGGCCTTGGCCGTCAGCAGAATGCGAACGCTCTTGATCTCATTCTCCTTAGCCAGATAATAGGCCACAAGAGGGCCGACCGAAATGGTATTGGTCTTCTGGGGCTTCAATATCTCGATCAGGCGATTGTCGCACCAGCGGTCAAACGCCGACGGACCCTCCTCAATCGCGTCCGCGGCCTGTCCGTATCCCGCGCCCCTCAGGAAAGTAAGAAGTTCCTCACTCCCCCGGCTGGCCGCGTCGGCCAGAGCAGAGACCGAAATACTGTCGCATTCTGCCAGCCCCTCCCTGAGGAAGCGAAGGCTCTTTCCCGTCCTGGCCGCCCGGTAGGCAATGCGGATGTCCGTCACAGCGACGGTCATCTCCTCGTATGCCCGGATCAGGCTGCTGCCGTTCTTTCGGCCGATCTCCATCATGGCATCCAGGCAGGCCCGGTCAACCATCAGATCACAGATCTGTCCGTCCTGGGTAGACGCCATGGTCTCAAAGGCCTCCGCGGCGACATCCTGCATATCCTCCGGGAGCGCCCGGTAGTCCTTCTCCCGAAGCAGCTCAAGGAGTCTCTCTCTGCCAAAATCCTCTAATTCGTAGTAGGCCCCTGCCACACGGACCTCTGTGCAGAGTTCCTTAATCGCGGCCTTTAAGTTGTGAAAGTAACGGGGATAGGTCAGGATCCGAAAGATCTCCGGATCCACCTTGAGCTCCCGCATCAGGTCCAGGGTCTTCGACGCTTCCGCCGCCAGAAGACGGTCGGGATCCTGCTGGTTCCCGTCGCCCCAGCCCCTGTCCAGAAGGTAGGCCACGACCGCAGGCACATCTTTCAGACTGATCATGGCGCTGATGTCATCGTCACTGAGCAAATGCTTCTCCAGCACGCGGATTCTGGCTACCGCAAAGGTATATTCCACATCCCTCATAGACACTTACTCCTGCCACAGAATCGCGGAGACCGCGTCCTGCATCTGCTCATACCGCTCCGCGAAAATCGCCTTCAGCGTACAGTTCTCGTCAATTCCTCCGAAATCAAGGACAAAACCGTTGGCGACCGACGCGTCAGCCGCAATCGTCAGGTCGGCTCCCGCTTCCCCTGCCCTCTTCTCAATCGACCTCCTGACCTCCTTTGGCATGCGTTCCAGATCCCTCTGAGAGAAGCAGATCCTCCCCTTCTCCGGACGGATATGGGCGTCCAGAAGAGAGAGCACCATCTGCCAGTAGGACTCCTGGTCTTCATTGGCCAGCTGATCGTAAGCTTCCGCAATCAGGCCTGAGACCGCATCCTGTTTTCGGCGAAGGATTTCCTGTCTTCTGAGCATCTCCTGCCTCGACGCCAGGCGAACCTGTCCCGCCGCTCTGATGCGCTCACAATCTCCCTCCGCCAGCCTGCGGATCGCATCCAGCTCTTCTACGGATTCTGCCGCCAGCTTCTTTGCGTCCGCCCTGGCATCCTCGATCAGGGCATCGGCCGCAGCCTGCGCCTCCTGCAGGATTTCAGATTGAATATTATCAATTCCTGCCATAGCTACTCCTGTCTTTACTCTGTCAAGCAACGGAAGATACGCTCTTCCTGCATTTCATTGCCATAAGCGATGGAATATTCGCCTGGCGAGGCCCTCTCTCATGAGCAATCGAATGCGCTCTCTGCGGGGAATCCATTGTCATGAATGAAAAACCTGCTCAACCAATATTCGTAACCGCGAGGATAGAGACCAGAAGAGCCAGGATAGCGTAGGTCTCTACCATGGCGGGGAAGAGCATAGCCTTACCGAACTGATCCGGCTTCTTTGCTACTATGCCGATGGAGGCCACAGAGGTACGGCCCTGATGGTAGCCGGAGACAAGTCCCACAATGGCGATGGGAAGGCAGGCCGCCAGGTACAGAAGTCCCGTCCAGGTATCCGTAATGGCGCTGCCCCCCAGGACACCGATCCTTGTCAGCGTGATAAAGGTGACCAGAAGTCCATAGATACCCTGGGTACCGGGAAGGAGCTGCAGGAGCAGAACCTTGGCGAACTGATCCGGATCCTCCGCGACGACGCCTGCGGCCGCCTGACCGGCGAGACCTACGCCCCAGGCAGATCCCATGCCCGCCAGAATTGTTGCCAGAACCGCTCCGGTTAATGCAAATACCATTCCTAAACTCATCTCACTTGTCCTCCTTGATTTGAATGTACTTATACTGTCTGCCAAATGGCTGGAAGGCTCTTCCGCCTCCGTCGTAAAACTTACTGAAAAACTCGACGTATTGCAGTCGGTTGGTGTGAACATAAGCGCCCAGCAGGTTGATGCCGATGTTGAGGCTGTGGCCGAGGATAAAGACGACGGCAAAGAGAATCGGTCCGAGAGGACCTCCCCCCACCATACTGGCCATCAGGTTAATGACATTGGCGATGACGCCGGTCGCGAGCCCCAGAGCCAAAAGTCTCGAGTAGGAGAGCAAATCCGACAGCCAGCCGGTCACCCCATAGATGTCATAGGCCCCCAGGGCTATCCGAAGCGCCCAGTTCTTCTTGCTTCTTCCGCTCATGACAAGGATGATCAGGGCGCCTCCCCCCGCAAGAATTTTAGAGAATGCGACCAGCCAGGCAGGGAACTGATATGCCGTCCCCGCAATGGAGCCGTAGAGGTCACTCGGCAGAAGCATCAGCACCAGACCTGTCAGCATCATGAACCAGGACAGGATGTCCGAGATGAAGCCCACCACATCATGGGCCTTCAGGGTCTCATATCCCTTGATGGCCAGTCCGGTATAGAGATGAATCAGGCCGAAGAGCATGCACCAGATCAGAAGCCGCATGGGATCCTTCAGCGGCTCAAACCAAAGAGGCTTTAATATGGCGTCTCCCTGATAGCCGAAGAAGGTCGAAGCCACGGTATCTATGGCGTTTCCGAAGAATCCGCCGTACATAAAGCCCCAAAAGGTCGTTGACAGGCCGCACATGAAGAAGAGCTGCAGCATTCGCCTAAGTCCTTCCTCCAGGCGCCTGTGGCGGAGGAGGATGAGGCCTGTCCCCAGAGAGACCAGGATCCCGTATCCGGCATCGGACAACATCATTCCGAAGAAAATCACATAGAAAAAGGTCATGATTTTCGTCGGATCAAATCTGCCGTGCGTCGGCAGTCCGTAGGAAGCCAAAATGGGTTCGACGGGCCTGGCGATCCGGGGATTGTCGAGAACCGTGGGCTCCAGCTCGTCCTGATTCCGCTCTTCCCTCTGCACAAAAGCCCCGTACTTCTCACTTAAGAGCCTGGCAAGCGGCTCGGCCGACTGGTCTGTCACCCAGCCCTGCAAAAAGAAGATATGCCGGGTCTGCGGGATCTTCCCCAGAAGTTCATACTTGAGCGCGCGGCTGCGATAGTAATCCGCGCTGATGTAAAAGTCCCGGCGCAACGACCCGTAGGAGGCCATCTCCTTTTTGTTTTCTTCTATTTTTCTCTTCCGCCTCTCGATGGATTCCTCCAGGCTTTTGATCTTGTCCCCGGGGATCCGCCTGCAGCTGACCGCAGGACGGGCAAAGCCCATCTGGCGCATGTTTTCTGCCAGGGTCTCGCTGATCGATTTGGCGGCGATCAGGCAGACGTAGACCATCCGGTTCTCTCTGGCAAGAATATTGACATCGAGCGGAGCATCCGCCGGAAGATCCGCTGTCAACCCCGCGATCAGAGCCTCGTCGCTCTGGTCTTCGGGGAAGGTTCCGATAAAGACCTCCGTCTTCGCGGTTCCCCTGGTCGACATCGGAATATCCAGACTCATCCAGGGGGTCAGACCGCTGATCGTCGCCCGATCCTTGAGATTAGCCGCCCCAAGCTCATGAATCTCCTTCTCCAGGTCCACCAGCTTCTGGGCTTTGGTCAACAAGCCCGATGCCCGCGAGTCATGCGCCTGAAAATCACTGCGCGGGATCAGCTTTTTCTCGGAAAAGAGGGAGAGTCCGGCGTTTTTCTCCGGCGCGTACTCCTTGAGAAGCTTCAGCGCCATATCCAGGGTCTGCGCCGCCCGCTCAAAGTTATTGCGGGCCGCCTGGGTATCCATGCGCTCTAAATCGACGTCCTCAATCTGTTCCTCATGGAGCTCCATCAGCCCCATGTCCTGCAGCTGCTCGAGAATGGCTTTCCTGTGTTTCTTCGCGGCGGCGATGCTGATCTTTTGCATCTTCACAATCGCCATGGAACATCCTCCTTACTTCAGCGCCAGTCCGATCACGGCGTCGATCGCCGCTCTCCTCTGATCCTCCGGCAGTTTCCGGGTCTCTCCATCTGTCGAAGCAGGATGCTCCGCCGCAGCGGTCAGGGCATCGGCCGCTTTTTTGGCTTCCTTCCGATCAGAGTCAGCCTTCGCAAGCGCTTCCTCTTTCGCTCTGGCCGCGTCTTCCTCCGCCTGGCGGCGAATCTGCGCCGCCTGACGCCTGGCGGAGGCGACGATCTCATCGGCTTTGGCCTCCGCCTCTTTCACCTTGACAATCGCGTCTTCGATCATCCTCTCACCTCTTTCTATTCCCGCGTCAGCGGTTGATTGAAGAGAACCTCTCTCCCGGAAATTCCACGAGATTTATTATATTCTACCTTATCCGTCCTCCGCAACGGAAATCACTGTGAAGCCAGCCGGATCAGAAAGCGAATCCTCCCCTTGTCCCCGGTCACCCGGTATGGGATCTCATAGTTGGACAGGATGTTTCGGACAATATACAGACCTAGTCCGTTCCCCCTCTCGCTGTTCAGGTCAAAACCGCCGTCAAAAATCTGATTGGGATCCGCCTCTGTCTCCTCATCAATCGTATTTTCCACATAGAGCCAGTTGTCTTCCGCTCCGATGTGAATCTCTCCCTTCTCATTCGCGTACTTGACGGCATTGCTGATCAGATTCGACAGGACCATCTTGAGCGCCCGCCTTCCGATATACATGGTCTCATCGCCCAGCTCCTCGCTCACGCTGATATGCCTCTGGCCCGCCAGCAGTCTGTACTGATCCAGAAGCGGTTGTAAAATATCTCTGACCAAAACCTCCTCCTCATCATTTTTGAGCTGGTCAAGAGACGAGACGGACAGCATCTGGGAGATATTTCTGGTCAGCTGATCCACAATCGCAAGGCAGCTGCCGATGTACTTGTCCCGGTCCTTGTACTTTCCGACATTGTATTGCATATTTTCCAGGATGATCTTCAAGCTGGCCAGAGGTGTTTTCATCTCATGGGAGGCTCCCCGGAAGAAATCATATTTCAGCTTCTCCAGCCGCAGAACCTCCTGATTCTTTTGTTCCAGATGCTCCATGGAATTTAAAAGGGTCTCATACAATTCATTGATCTGTCCCTTCAGTTGCCCCACTTCATTGGTCGAATCCACTTTCAGGCTGGCGTCCTTGTCCAGCTTCATCATCTGATCTGTGACGTCCTTGATTTCCTGGATACTCTTTGTGATCGACCTGGCATAGATCAGGGAAATGACGACAGAGAGAAGAAAAGACAGGATCAGGGAATATGGCAGGAATTTCAGGCTCAGCTCTTTGGCATCTCTTTGCATATCTGCAGTCGAGACGAACTGAACCCATATCTTTCTCCCCGTGTTTAATTGGATCTCTCTCTCCTCAATAACCAGAGAGTTGCTGCTGCTCTTTAAGTCAGCTCCCACTTCCTCTTCGATTCTGATCCCGTCATCAGCTCCCTGCTCTTTGACAAAGGCCTTGATCTGGCTGGTCTTGGAGTAGAAATCCAGGGACTGCTCGACGAAATTCAGATCTCTCCCCTGAATATTGCTGGCAATTTCATCCGCCTTGGCAGACACTTCCTGCTTTCTGGTCTCCAGATAGGTCTTGGGGAAGACGAAAAAAATCAGCAGATGCATCAGAACAATGAGAATGCTCAGGATCGCAAAGGTCTGCAGGAACATCTTGGGAAATATTTTCAGATTCTTCATTGTCTCTCCAGCTTGTAGCCCACATTCCGAACGGTGATAATGCAGTCCAGTCCCAGTTTCTTCCGCAGTTCCTTGATGTAGACATCAATGACCCGGTCAAAGGGGATTTCCTCTGTCTCCTTCCAAACCCCGTCCAGAATCTGCGCCCTTGTCAGGGCGCAGCCCTCATGTTCCAGCAGAAATTTTAGAATCTCCACTTCCTTAGCGTTCACATCGACCTTTTCCCCGTCCACTCTGGCCGAATAGCTGCTGAAGTTCACCTCCGTTCCCCTGTAGGCAAATCGATCTGTCAGCCCGAAGTGCCGTTCTATCAGAGAGTCAATGCGGGCCTTTAACACAGGCAGAGAAAAGGGTTTTTCAATATAGCCGTCCGCCAGACTGGTAAATGCCTCTATCTTATACTCCTCATCACTGAAGGCCGTTAAGATCAGTACCGGCAGCCTGCTCTTTCTTCGAATCTCCTTGAGTACGTCCAAGCCGTTGATATGCGGAATCTGTATATCCAGGATTACCAGGTCGATATCATCTGAATAAAACCTGGCAAGCGCCTCTCTCCCGTCCCCCGCCTCGACCATCTCATAACCGGATTCGGACAGGTATTCGCAGACGCCTTCCCGGATCATCTGGTCATCCTCAACAACAAGTATTTTCATAGGCTCTCCCCTTCCTGCGCAAGCGCCCCAACCCCCGTCGGCATGTCCTCGAATTTACCGTCAAAGTCTATTTTACCGACCACACCCGGCAATGTCTATGAAGGCACGCAAAACAGCCGGGTATTCGCGCTGCTTCCCCGCCAGGCGGCCGCTCTGAAGGAAAGGAACCCTCATTCGCAGAGAAGACGCTCCAGATTACTGTCATTCCATGTCGTGAATAATGGATAAAGAGAGCCGACCATCATAGGACACATGCGCTCCAAATACGCGCATGCGTCCTATGACAATCAGCTCTCGCTTCATTCCCGGATCCGCTCTTATGATTCCTGTCCCCTATGAATGGACCATTCCCCGATCCCATCAACAGGTATGACGGCAGAGCGATCCGAAAGTTCTTTACGACCCAGCCGGGCTTCACTGCTTCGCGTGATCTCTTACTTGGTATCTGTCAGCAGTTCCTTGGGACTTCTCTTTAAAATCGCAAACGAGGATATGAGGACGGAAACGATCAAAATCAGCGACATAAACAGTACCACATAGATCAGAGCATTAGGACCGACGATCACATCCAGGCTGGTCAGGGTCTTATTGAAGCCGTCCACTTCCGCGCCGCCGCCCAGGCCGGTCGATGCCGACTGCTTGGCTATCTGATCCGCGATATTCCCCGTAACTCTCTGGAGGATGCGGTTTCCGAGCGCTTTCCCCACATGTCCGGCCAGGAAGTAAGCCCCGATGTAGGCCGGAATCGCGATGAACAAAAGTTCCATCATAAACTGCCCCAGAATTCTCATCTTGGAAAAGCCCAGTGACAGGAGAACCGCGATCTCTTTCTTTCTGGCATTCATCCAGAGGAGCAGAAGCAGAGATACGACAAGACCGGCAAAGACTAAGGAGCCTGTCAGCAACTGGTTGGCAATTGCGTATACGCCGGAAATAGACTTCTGCAGAGCCGGATAATTAGACGAGCTCTTGATCAGGTTATAGGCCTTCCAGTTGATATCCAGAGAGCCCAGATCCTTGATCACCTGATCCAGGTTCTTATTCCCCTTCACGAAGAAGGTCGCGTCCTGATAGGTGGCTGTGTCTTCCGTATTGCCATAGACCTTCGCCGCCGTGTCCAGATCTGTAATCAGCGTGTTCTCATAGAGCTCCTGGGCTGCGCTCACGCCGCCCTTGTTGTGTCCGTCAAACAGGCCCTTGATTTCCACTTCCACCGTCTCATTGGCGCCCTTCTCATTATCCGCATCAAAGAGATTGGACTTGATCTTTAACTTATCCCCCACTTTCAGATTGTTCTTGGCTGCCAGATCCTTATGCATCAGGATTTTATTCTTATCCGTCCCGGTCAGGTGCTGTCCCTCAACCAGCTGGTATGCCCCGGATACGAATTTCGTCTCCTTGGATGAATCGTTGACTCCGGTCAGCATAACGGTTCTCTTGAAATTCTTTGCGCGCTCTTCAGACTGGGATGCCAGCGTCTCCTTGGTCTCAATGATATCATAGCCATCCAGATCGGCCACGCTGTTGATTCTCTTCACATAGCCGTCAATATCCTTGGACTCAGCTATTTTCTTGATATCCTGTCCTCTTACATTTCCTCCTCCCCGCGGTGTTCCCTGGTTGACCCGCCGGTTAATCTCCATGGAGAAACTATTGGTAATCGTTCCAAAGGTCTCCGCTGAGGCCCGGTTGGTCGCATCCCTGATCGACAGGCTGATCAGACTGAGGACAGACATGGACAAAACCACCAGAAGTATGATGAAGGATTTCAGACTCTTTCTTGTGACATAGGCAAATGCGTTTCTGATCATTGTCGCCCTCCTAGATATATTTCACCTGCTTGATCTTCTTATTGCTCAATTCCAGAATTGTGTCTGCCGCGCCGGCGACTTCCTTGCTGTGTGTCACCACGATGACGCACTTATTCCTCTCTTTGGCCAGTTTCTTTAAAATTCCTATGATTTCTCCGGCGGTAGACTCATCCAGATTTCCTGTCGGCTCATCCGCCAGAATAACCGGCGCTTCTGACACCAGGGCTCTGGCAATTGCGACTCTCTGCTGCTGGCCTCCGGAGAGCTTCATGACATTTCTTTTGATCTGGCTTTTATCCAGCCCGAGCTCCAGCAGAATTTCCTCAGAGGCCTTGCTGTTGACCAGCCTCACATTCTCCAGGGGAGAGAGATAATCGATCAGGTTGTAGTTCTGAAAGACAAGCGATATATGATTTTTCCTGTGCCTGCTGTATCCCTCTTTTTCAATATTCTCATTCTTAAACAGAATCTCTCCCCGATCGGGACGATCCAGTCCTGCCAAAAGGGAGAGCAGGGTTGACTTTCCAGCGCCGGATTTCCCGATGATCGCATAGAAATTCCCACACTCAAAGCCCTGGTTGATGGATGAGAGAATCCGCTCTCTGGAGCCGGAATAGCTGTAAGTTACATTCTTCATTTCTAAGATACTCATACTGGCCTCCTAACTGATTTGGGATAAAATCTCTTTTGGCTTTTTGATCAGAATCATTGCGGATGCAATGATCACTGATACCGCGATAACGGCAGCCAAAACGCCATAGCTCTGTACAAACACCAGCAACTGACTGACTCCGCCCGCACCGGTCGGTAAGTTTGTCATAAGAGATGCTGTCTGATCCGCCCCCAGCAATCCCCCTGCAATTTGCCTGACTGCCAGACTCCCGACCACAAAAGCGGCCAGGCTGGTCGGAATGGATATCAGGATCAGCTCCACAAGAAACTGGCCCACGATTTTGACCTTTCCGACTCCAATCGACAGGAGGATTCCAATCTCATAGATTCGCTCTCTCAGCCAAAGGATCAGAATCAGGGAGAGTACAACCACGCCGCCGGCCATAATCGCGTAGGTCATCATCCCGATCATGTGCCTGACGCCGCCAATCGCCTCTATGGCCTCCTGAAAGGCGCTTGTATTCTTGTCAACACGATATTGGGACCAATCCGCGGGAAGCTCCTGAATCTTCCTGATCGCCTCATCCATCTTCTCAGATCCCGCGCAGGACAAAGTGATCTTACTGGCAATCCACTGATTCTCCGACAGGCCAAGCCCCTTCTGGCTTGACGCATAGTCTGCGAACATCATGTTCTCACTCAGATCCGATGACAGCCCCGTGTACCTCTCCTGCTTCTTCCCGGAAAAAATGCCTACGATTTTGTAGGTGCGCTCCTCAAGTTTGCGATCTGCATTCCTGGAGTCAATGTATTCCAGACGAATTTCATCATTTACCTTCAGCTTGTTTTTCCTGGCGAACTCCTCGTGGACGAGTAGAGCGTCCGAATCACCTCTCTGAATCCCTCTTCCCTCTTTCAGACTGAATGTCCCGCTGCTGAAGAGGACGTTTTTATCTGTTTCACCGCCGGCCTCAATCGAGACCAGATTTTTGAATTCGTCCGTCAGATCGTCTCTCGTAATCGCCTGCTCCCCCTCGACCGCTTTTGCATTGGTCAGTCTTGCCGGCCCCTCATACTGAGGAGACGACTGGGTAATCTCTTTGATCTGATCTGTCTGCGCGAACGGACTGATCTCAAAATATCCGTCCGCATCCTTCTTCGTGATCGAAAGGGATGAATTTGAAGACTGGTATAAGGTCTGCTCCAGATTTTCACTGGTCCGCATAATGCTTAAACATATATACAGACAGGAGAGAACCAATGTCAGTATGACAAAAACAATCAATGTTCGGGTCTTTTTTCGCAAGACATATGCGATGGCATTTTTGATCACTGCTGCCCCCACTCCTTTCCTTCTCGCCCCCTGCAGGTAAGGCGTCTGTTTTTCCGCCGCTTTTGTTCACAAACCATATGCTATCGATCCTATATGAAACGTTTATGAAATCGAATGCAAAAAATAGAATTTCTGCTCTGCTCGTATTTGCTTCCAGACGAAAAAGAGAGCAGCTTGGGGAAGCCGCTCTCAGGAGAAGGTATTTTACTATGGGGGTAGTAAAAAATGTATTGGGGTTTTTACTCGGCCGGTCTATGTCCGGCGTCAGCCCCAATATGGCAGAACCGCCTGATACTCTCCCCGCTGATTCCAAATAGGCTTCTCTTCGGCAGAACCGGAGAAATATCCATCTGCCCCTTTCCATCTGTGCTACACTTGTATGAGAAGACAGAAAGGAGACCAGACCATGAAACATGTCGCCACAAAAGCAATCTGGATCGGACTTGTCATCATTTTCATCCTCCTGGGAGCAGTTGTCGTCATCATCGGCATGCGCATGAAGGCCTCTCCCTATAACTCTTACCCCAAGACAGAGGCCCGCATCCTCAAGGTGGAGAACTACCAGAGGCGAAGCGATGGCTCAGACACGAAGTATGGAAGCACACTGCAAGTGGAATACACGGTCAATGGCAAGCAGGTACAGGCCTGGGTGACCTTTGACAGGGACACCAGCCTCCAGGTGGGCGAGACCCTTACCGTCGCCTACAACCCGGATCATCCGAGCGACTGCCACGCCATGGATGGCAAACCCGATATCACCAGGATTCTGGCTCTTATCGCAGGAATTGCCCTCGTCATATGGATATGCAAGAGAACTCTGACCTCCCGCCGCTAACCCGCGCTCCACAGCTCATCCGCCTTTGATCCCCCTGTCTGCCGACCAGTCGCAGGAAGCGCTGCAGCTCACATCTCCTCCACCGTCACGCCGCCTTCCTCCGGCTGGCTGTAGTGTTTTGCAAAGAGCGCCTCGAATTCCTCCCGGTGAATCTTCTCCTGCTTGATCAGCAGGTCCGCGCACCGGTGAAGGACATCCATATTGGCTGTCAGAATCTCCCTGGCCTTATCATAGGCTGAGGAGATAATTTTGTGCACTTCCGCATCAATCCCCGCCTGCGTAGACTCCGCGTAAGACTTGGCATGAGCCAGATCCCTGCCGATGAAGACCTCATCATCATCATCGCCATATGCGATGGGCCCGATTTTGGAGGAGAATCCGTACCTGGTCACCATCTCCCTTGCTGTGCGGGTCGCCTGCTTAATGTCAGCAGAAGCCCCCGTCGTCACATCATCGAAGATCAATTCCTCTGCGACACGACCGCCGAAGGCAACCACGATATCCTGGAACATCTTCCCCCTGGTGACAAACATATTGTCCTTCTCCGGCAGCGGCATGGTGTAGCCTGCCGCTGAAGCGCCTGTAGGTATAATGGAGACCGAATAGACCGGCCCTACATCAGGCAGAACATGAAAGAGGATGGCATGTCCCGACTCGTGATAAGCCGTAATTTTTTTCTCCTGCTCGGAAATGATCCGGCTCTTCTTCTCTGTCCCGATTCCGACCTTGACAAAGGAGGAGCGGATATCCTCCATCCTGACATAAGCCCGTCCCTCTCTGGCCGCGGCGATGGCGGATTCATTCATCAAATTCTCCAGATCCGCACCTGTAAAGCCAACCGTCGTCCGCGCCACTGTCGCGAGATCCACATCTTCTGCCAGGGGCTTATTTTTGGTGTGGACACGAAGGATCTCCTCTCTTCCCTTCACATCAGGCCTGCCGACAAAGACCGACCGGTCAAAACGCCCGGGCCGCATAATGGCAGGATCCAGGATATCTACCCGGTTGGTCGCCGCCATAACAATGATGCCCTCATTGACCCCGAAGCCGTCCATTTCTACCAGCATCTGATTCAGTGTCTGCTCCCGTTCATCATGGCCTCCGCCCAGACCGGCTCCGCGGCGCCTCGCCACAGCGTCAATCTCATCGATAAAAACAATGCAGGGGGCATTTTTCTTAGCCTCCGCAAAGAGGTCTCTGACGCGGGAAGCGCCGACCCCGACGAACATCTCCACGAAATCAGAACCCGAGATTGAGAAGAAGGGAACCCCTGCTTCCCCCGCCACTGCCTTGGCCAGCAGGGTCTTACCCGTTCCCGGAGGGCCTACCAGGATCACTCCCTTTGGAATACGAGCCCCTACCTGAGTGAACTTCCCCGGATCGGAGAGAAAGTCAACCAGTTCTCCCAGACTCTCCTTTTCCTCCTGAAGACCGGCCACATCCTCAAAAGTTATATTCGTGTCTTCCTTTCTGGCCATCTTTGCCCGGCTCTTACCGAAGTCCATCATCTGACCGTTGACGCCGTTCTGGGCCCAGTTCTGAGCGTTCATGATCAGGATAAAGAAGACGATCAATATGACCCCTACCACAGCAGATGGCAGAACGGCCATAAGCCATTGATTGTCCCTCACATCCTTGAGTGTGTAATTGTCAAATCCCGCCGTCCGAAGGGTATTTTCAAGGGTCTTCACATCCGACACGGCCAGCTTGTATTCCTGTCCGTCCGCCAATTCGACATCGGCGCTCCCCGTGGGAACCTGCGCGTTCTGGTGGATCACCACGTTCTTAACCTGTCCTGCCTGCAGCGCGCTCTGCAGCTGGCTGTCGCTCATGGCCTTGCCGAGCCTGGGCGCGTTGAAATACCAGACGATCATCAGGCCAAGCAATATCAGCAGATAGATGGCCGCTCCCCGTCTGCGCCTGTTCTCGTTATCCAAATTTACTCCTCTCCTGCGCCTGGCGCGATACATGCGCAGAAAGCGGCCGGCTTATCCCACAAGACAATATCCGGTCGCTTTCATCGCTTCTCTTTGGTTCAGCCGTTCAGTTCAACAACCCCGATATAGGGGAGGTTGCGGTATTTCTGATCGTAGTCCAGGCCGTAACCCACAACGAATTCATCCGGAATGGAAAATCCGGTGTAATCGACCTCCACCGGAACCTCGCGGCGGTCAGGCTTGTCCAGAAGGCAGCAGGTGTGCACGCTTTTGGCTCCCTTATCCCGGAACCAGTTGAGCAGGAACTGGAAGGTATTGCCGGAATCGATGATGTCCTCAACAATCAGCACATTCTGACCGGAGGGATCCAGATCCAAGCCCTTCTTAATAACGACATTGCCGGAGGAGACGGTGCCTGCTCCATAGCTTGAGGTCGACATGAAGTCCATGGTTACAGGAACTGTAATGCGCTTGGCCAGTTCACAGGCGAAAAAGGAAGCCCCCTTCAGGATGCAGACCAGGAAAATTTCCCTGCCCTGAAAATCTTTGCTGATCTGCGTGCCCAGCTCCCTGATCCTTGCGTCGAGCTCATCCTCGGAAAGCATCACTCTGATCTTCTCACTCATCTTTCACTCTCCTAATCTCCAAGACTCTTTTCGTGTTCTGATTCGCCTGATAAAACTGACTCTGCCTGTATCCGATGATCCAGACAATCTCAGATCCATCCGCCAGAAGAGGGCAGGAGGCCCTGAGGCCCGCGGGGATCTTTCGATTGATCATAAATCGCTTCAAGCTCTGTCTGTGGCCTGCCACATCGATACAGATGCGATCATGCGGCTCTCTGAAGCGAATCTGAAGAGCAGTCCTGATTTTATCATAATCAAATGCCTTCGTATAGGGCGCCAGCTGGCTTTGCTCCTTTCCCCCGCCCTCAATCAGGCGGTAATGATAGCGGTCTTCCCCCAGCGCGATCAGCCCCGCGTCACCGATTTCAAGATCTGTGGGAATGCGGTCCTGACGGATCTTCGCCCTGTTAGCTGTCTCAAGCCCGGGGCTTGTCTCCGGTCCGGGGCCTGTCTCCGGTCCAGGGCCTGTCTCCTCTTCTCCAGACGATCTCGAAAAGAACTGAAGACTCTTATAGCCCCGAATGACGAGCAGGCCATAGGGCAAATCCAGCCGCCGTCCCGCCTGGCCGCGCAAAAGGTCGAGCAGGGCCTGCACATGCGCGCAGCCAAGGTCTTTAGCCTCTCCGGCCGCCGTCTCTAGGGCAAGACGCAGAATCTCCCTCTGTAAAAAGGGGTCTTCCCTCTTCAGGTCAAGAGAGAGAATCCAGCTCGCGGGGCGGGGCAGAAGGAGCTCTGTCAAATCTCCCCTCTCCTGTCCTCCCGGCAGAAGATACCGGTCCAGGGCTCTCTTTGCCTGCCTTCGGATATAACCTGACGCCTCTCTCGCGATTCCCGCCGTGCGCGCCATGTGCTCCAGGGCTCTTTGGTTCTCCCCCAAAAGGGGAGGCAGGACCTGATGACGGATCCGGTTGCGGCTGTAGGTATCCTCCTCGTTGCTTCGATCCCTTCTCCATTCCTGGCCCAGGTCACGCAGCCAGTCTTCAATCTCTCTTCTGGACGCGGTCAGAAGGGGGCGGACGATCCTGCCCCTTTTGGGGGGGATTGCCGCCAATCCCTCCAGACCGGTCCCCCTGACCAGATGAAAGAGAAGGGTCTCCGCCGCGTCATTTAAATTGTGGGCCAGGGCAATTTTTGCCCCGTCCCATCGGGCCGCCGCCTCTTCCAGGGCCTGATAGCGGAGTATGCGGGCCGCCTCTTCTTCAGACCGCCCTTCCATCTCCGCGAGAGCCCGCACCTCCACCGGCACGATCTGACAGGGCAGGCTGTGCTCCCGGCACAGACTCCTGACCCAGGCAGCATCTTCCAGGCTCTCCCTCCCCCGAAGGCCGTGTTCTACATGTAAGACCCGCAGGAGCAGATCGTACTTTTGTCTCCAGATCAGCGCCAGCCGCAGGAGGGCAACCGAATCCGCCCCGCCGGAGACCGCCAGAAGAAGACGGTCTTTGGGCGCAAGCATTTCTTCTCCCACCGCATAAGACCAGATCCTCTCCGCAAAATCGTCCACCGCCTCGCCTTCCTCTCTCTTCTCCTGTCGCCCGCGCTTCCAAGACAGGGCTTCAATCGCTCCGGCGGATCCCCTCACTTGCCTGCGGGCCGCCGACCGCGTCTGCTATCCTCTGACAAGAAAAAACCCGACAAGCCAATGTCGAGTCCTCCTGTCCTTATTTCTTCTCGCGGAAGATGATCTCATTGGGATGAACCATCCCCAGCTTGCTCTGGGCCTCATGCTCCGCGTAAGCGTCTGTCATCGTGTAGTTCACCTGGTTCTCAAGCTCTTTGGCTCTCTCCTCCTGCTGCTGCAGCTCCTTCTGGTAGACGGCAGCCTTCTCCTTGTAGCTCCTCTGTTTCTGGTAGAGACGGGTCAGCTGGACCAACATCGTCACAGCAAAGATCACTGTCAACAGGGCAAAAACTGCCCGCCGACGCCGCCTGGTCTTGTTGGCCTGTGGCCTTTCCTGCCTTTTGATTGGTCTAATCTCTTCGCTCATGAATTTCTTTCCTGGTCTGATCCCCTGCTGACAGCTCACAGATTAAGCTCTCTGAATACAACTATGATAGGAGCACGGGACGGATTTGGCAAGTCAGAGGTACTCAAAGAGCTCCTTGGCCTCTTCCTTCTTCGTCGTATCCTGTATCTCCAGAACACGAACCTTAACCGTGCGATTCCCGAAGGCGATCTCTATGATATCTCCCACCGAGACCTTGGCAGAGGCCTTGGCCGGCCGGCCGTTCACAAGCACGCGACCGGCGTCGCAGGCCTCGTTGGCCACGGTTCTGCGCTTGATCAATCTTGAAACCTTGAGGAACTTGTCCAGTCTCATATCCCGCTCCTTTTAAAATATCGTCCCTTTGAACTCATATCCGGCAAAATGAGACTGGCCGCAGGCATCCTTAAGCCACAGTCATCCCTCAATCATGAATAAGAAAAACCGATCTCCATATTTCGCACCTGCATATCCATGCACTTACGCTATATGGCGATCGGCTCTCTGTCTTCTGCAATTTCTTACAAATCGCTCAATTCGAAGAATTACTTGTTTACAGCATCCTTCAGTGCCTTGCCGGCCTTGAACTTAGGTGCCTTAGAAGCAGCAATCTTCATGGTCTTGCCGGTCTGGGGGTTGCGTCCGGTTCTTGCGGATCTCTTGGAAACCTCAAAGGTGCCGAAGCCGACAAGCTGGATCTTCTCGCCCTTTTTAAGGCTCTTAGATACAACGTCGGTGAATGCCTTCAGCGCTGCCTCTGCATCCTTCTTGGACAGATCAGCCTGCTCTGCAATTGCTGCAACTAACTCAGTCTTGTTCATTTCTATTCCTCCTATATTAACAGTTCCGATTCTCCTTGGGTTCTCCCCCGAATCGTATAAACCCTTTATAATGGATTTTATTTTGCTTGTCAAGAAAAAGCCCCGTCTTGCGGGCTTTTCTCGAGATTTAAGAGAATTTCCCGGCTTTTCTTTCTCAGATAGTCCGCCTGATTGTGCTCCGGCTCCTCTAAGACATCCTCTAAAAGGGCGGATAAGACTTCTCCCACCAGCCTTCCCTGGGGCAGTCCCATCTCAAGAAGGTCCCTTCCCGAAATAGCCAGGTCTCCCACGGACAGGGCCTCCTTTTTTTGCAGAATCTGCTCCCGCAGGCGCTCGAAATCGTCAATCTCCCCCAGCTTCTCCTCACGCTTGTAATCACTCTGGGCCAGCATGTCCGCCCGCTTCAAGGCAAAGAGCCGGGGAAAAGCCTGTGCTCCCACCCGAACCATAGCCCGGCGGACGGACCGCAGATCAGCCCCGGGGCGCTCATCATGATAGCGCACCAGCTGTACTACCCGATCCGTGGTATTCTTGTCAAAGCGCAGACGCCTGAGAATTTCCCCGGCCATCCTGGCCCCCTCTTTTGGATGCCCCTTGAAGTGGTCGACGCCCTTTTCATCCGTCGTTCTGCAGACCGGCTTGGCGATATCATGAAGGAGGGCCGCCAGGCGCAGGACAGGATCCCTGGGCACCCCCTGCATGACAAGCAGGGTATGGTGGCCCACATCGGTAAAGTGGTGGGGGGTATTCTGCGGCGTCCTCATACAGGCGTCGAACTCCGGGAGGAAAACTGCTGTGAGCCCCAGCTCATAGGCCATCTCAAGGCAGGCCGGATGAGGGGAACAGATGGTCTTCATCAGTTCCACCCGAATGCGCTCTGCCGAGACCTTCTTTAAGTTCTCAGCCAGGTCCCGGATGGCTGACGCTGTGTCCGCGTCCAGCCCGAAGCCCAGCTGGGCCGCAAAGCGGACCGCCCTGAGCATGCGAAGCGCGTCCTCGGTAAATCTCTGATGGGGATCCCCCACGCAGCGGACCAGCTTTCGCTTTAGATCGCCGATCCCGTCAAATTCGTCCACCAGGCCCCGATCGGGATGGTAGGCCATGGCGTTGATTGTAAAGTCACGGCGCTTCAGATCCTCCGTGAGACTGGGCGTATAGCGAACCGCCCTGGGATGACGTCCGTCCAGATACTCCCCGTCGACGCGGTAGGTCGTCAGTTCATAGCCGATATGATCCAGCATGACGGTCACAGTCCCGTGCTGAATCCCCGTATCAATCGTATGGGAAAAGAGGGCCTTAATCTCCCGGGGCCTGGCCGAGCTGGTAATATCCCAATCGTCCGGAATGCGCCCGAGGACAGAGTCCCGGACGCATCCGCCGACGGCATAGGCCTCATGGCCGGCCGCCTCCAGAGTATGAATGATCTGCCGCACAGGGGCCGGCAGATCAATTGACAGCTTCTGACCTCTTCTCATCAATATGCCTTACCCCAGTAGACCAGCTTGTGCGCGGGTTTCCCACAGCAGACGCATTTGTCATCAATGGCATCCTCGTCAAATGGCATGCAGCGGCTGGTCGCCGTCGTATCCTCCTTGATCCTGTCCTCACAGGCCTCGTCTCCGCACCACATGCCGCGGATGAATCCCGGCCTGTTTGCAACGGCGTCCTTGAATTCCTCATAAGTGTGCGCATCTGAAATATGGCTGTTCAGGAAGTCCTTTGCCCTTGCAAGCATATCCTCCTGCTCCTGCTCGAGAATCTGTCCCGCCCTCTCTGTGAGCTCATGCATGGGCACAAAGACCTTCTTGCGGTTGTCACGGCGAACCATGACTACCTGTTCCTTTTCAATATCCTTGGGTCCGACCTCAACGCGAAGGGGGATTCCCCTCATCTCCGCCTCGGCAAACTTCCAGCCGGGGCTCTTGTCAGAGTCGTCCAGCTTGACGGAGAATCCGGCCTTCTGCAGTTGCTGACGCAGTTCTTCGGCCTTCTCGAGAACTCCCTCCTTCTGCTGCATGACGGGCACAATGACAATCTGGACAGGAGCGATACGGGGAGGAAGCACCAGGCCGGAGTCGTCTCCATGCACCATGATAATGGCCCCGATCAGGCGGGTAGATACCCCCCAGGAGGTCTGATGCACATACTGCAGCTGATTATTCTTATCCGTGTACTGAATCCCGTAAGCTCTTGCGAATCCGTCCCCGAAGTTGTGGGAGGTTCCTGACTGGAGAGCTTTGCCATCATGCATCAAAGTCTCAATGGTGTATGTCGCCTCTGCTCCGGCGAACTTCTCCTTATCGGTCTTGCGCCCCTTAATCACGGGAATCGCCAGATATTTCTCGCAGAAATCCGCATAGACATTCAGCATCTGAATGGTTCTGGCCTCGGCTTCTTCCGCGGTCGCGTGCGCGGTGTGACCTTCCTGCCAGAGGAACTCGGAAGAGCGGAGGAAGGGACGGGTAGTCTTCTCCCAGCGGACAACAGAGCACCACTGGTTGTAGACCTTTGGCAGGTCCCGATAGGACTGGACAATGGTGGAATAGAGATCGCAGAAGAGGGTCTCTGAGGTCGGCCGGATGGCCAGTCGCTCCTGCAGGGGCTGGATGCCGCCCTGGGTTACCCAGGCCACCTCCGGGGCGAAGCCCTCGACATGATCCGCCTCTTTTTTCAGGAGACTCTCCGGCATCAGCAGGGGCATGTAGACGTTTTCCACCCCTGTCTCCTTGAACATCGCGTCCATATTCTTCTGGATATTCTCCCAGATGGCATAGCCGAGGGGCTTATAGATCATAAATCCCTTGAGAGAGGAATACTGCATCAACTCCGCCTTCTTCACCACATCGGTATACCACTGGGCGAAATCCTCGCTTCTGGGTGTAATCTCCTCAACAAACTTCTTATCCTTAGCCATGATATCTCCTCACACGCCCCTCTCCTTTGCCTTCGACTGGCACACAGCGGCCAGCTCCCCGACAATCCTCGCGGGCATTCACTGCCCTATTCTAGAAAATGCTCTATTTTCTGTCAATCTGAGCCGTCATATTCAGGTAGTGTCCATGCCCGAAGCCCTCATAGAGCCGGGCGAAATGATCCTGATAATCGCTTCCCGGCCTGCCGTCGGGCTCACGCTTCTGATCGGAGAGGAAGACCTGAAAGACAGCGCAGTTATTGACATCGATCTTCCAGAAGTCCTTTCGCTCCACATGGCCGACATAGGCCAAAAGGGCGTGCAGGGCCGCCCCGTGCGAGACGACGAAAATTGTGGGCCCTGTCTTACGATCCTGACACCTTCTGTCTTTCCTAATATGACATTCTCCGGCATCTTCTTGTACAGGCTCTTCGCAATCGCTTACCACAGCCCCCCTATTTGCACACAGAACATACTGATCTCTCAAGTCCTCCACGAAGTCCGCGATGCGGTCGAAGAGGTCCTCGTAGCTCTCCGCTCCGTCCGGCGGCTCATAGTCGACGACCGTGCGAAAGAAAGATTCATAGAAGCCCTGGGCCAGCTCCTCATTGGGTTTGCCCTCCGCCTCTCCAAAGCACATCTCAATGATCCGGTCATCCGGCTCCTGGAGGTCTCTGGGCCTGCCGGAGACAATCTCCGCCGTCTCCCTGGCTCGATCTAGAGGGCTTACAATCACGCGGTCCGGGACGATTTTCTCCTTTTTGAGGAATTTCGCCGCCTCCCTGGCCTGCTGTCTTCCCTTTTCATTGAGTCTGGTATCTGTCCTGCCCTGCATGCGGTGCAGGACGTTCATATCGGTCTGTCCGTGCCGAATGATATATAAGTTCATGTTCTCCTCATTTCCTGGCAAGCCCTGGCGCCTGCAAAGACACTGTCAGGTCGGCTCTGATCTCATGACAGGTCGATATCAGATTCCATCCGATCCTTCTTCGAGACAGTTTTTAAATCGGCCGAAGGCTGTCCCCCTCGGCAAAATCTCATAGGAGATCCGCTCTCCCGTCCCTGGATGTGGAAAGGATAGCTGACAGGCACAAAGGGCCAGTGGCTGGCCGTTGGGATCGGCCCCGTACCTGGCGTCTCCCAGGATCGGACTGCCCAGACCTGACAACTGCAGGCGAATCTGCTGATGGCGTCCCGTCAGCAGGTGAACGCGAAGCAGGGCTAATGCCCGACCGTCTTTTGTCTTTGAATGGTCCAGGATCTGATATTCCAGGCGGGCTTTCCTGACTCCCTTGATCCCCGGCGCAAGTTGGCAAGTCTTCTTAGCTTCCCCAGTCCCCGGCGCAGGCAGGCGGGTCTTCTTCGCCCCCTTGTCCTTCGCCGCAGGCTGGTGGCCATTCTTGGTCCCCTTGTCCTCCGGCGCAAGCAGGCGGCCATTCTTGCCGCGGGAAGCTGGCAGCATGTCGTTCTCCAGGAAAATCCATTCTCCCTTCCGATGGAGGGAATCCGCCTCCTGCCCACAGCCGGGTCCCTTCGGCAGTCCCTGTGTCAGCGCCAGATAGTACTTGTCGATCCTTCCTTTCGCCTGCGCCGCCTCCAGCTTCCCGGCAGCCCGCGGGTTCTTGGCGATCACCATAAGGCCCTCGACCGGCTGATCCAGGCGGCCAATCAAGCCGATATAGTCTGACTCTCCCCGGCTCTTGCGGTAGTTCTTCAATTCCGAGACCAGGTCTGCCTGCAGGGCAGAGGCTGTCTGTGTGGCAAATCCCGCCGGTTTATAGCAGACAAAGAGGTCTGCGTCCTCATATATAATTTCCGTCCGCATCATCCTTGTGTCTTCCTTTGATTTCCCCTGTCCCGCTTTCCCCAGTCGGGGTGCAGAATCTCTTCCATGTCAGCCGCCTCAAGATCCAGCTTCTTTCGTCTTTCGGCATCAATCGCAATCCACTCTGACAGAGTCCTTGGCCGGTAATCACTGAACATGCAAAAGGTGTTGATCATCTGGCAGGGCAGCTGGTGGACTGTGCCATCCCTGCCCCGCACCTCCATCTGCTGGCTCTGCCGCAGGAAATGGTGGACCAGGCGCTCATCCCTCGTGTCATGCACATGTCCATAGAGCATATAGACATTGGCCGATCCGTCCTTCCCCACATGATACTGCCCGTTGTAGCAAAAGGTGGGATAGTGAGAGAGAATCACATGCCGCCCCTGATCCCGAATCTCTTTGTATGGAGCCGCCCAGACAAAACGAGACAGGTGTTCCTGATCCAGCTTCCGAAACCACTGGTCGTGATTCCCAATGACCAGGTGCAGGCGGCCAGGCAGCTGATCCAGGATCTCCATGGTCTCCTGCCCCTTCCCATAGGAGAAGTCCCCCAGGATATAGACCTCGTCCCTGGGGCCGACCGCCGCCTTCCACTGGCGGATCATACAGGCGTGCATCTGGTCCAGATCCTCAAAGGGCCTGCGGTCCATCGACGTCAGCAGGGCCTTATGGAAGAAATGACAGTCTGAGATATACAATTTCCTGGACATATCACTCCTCTCCGATCGGCCGATCCGCGTCTCTTCTCTTGATCTGTCCCCACTCGCCGGTCCGCGCCTCTGCCCCTCAGACGCGGAAGCGGTATCCCACGCCCCAGATCGTCTCGATATACTGTGGCTTGGAGGAGTCCATCTCGATTTTCTCCCGGATCCGCTTGATATGAACGGTCACTGTGGCGACCTCCCCATTGGAGCTCATATTCCAGATCTCCCGAAAGAGCTCATCCTTGGAGAAAACATGGTTGGGATGCTCCGCCAGAAAGAGGAGCAGCTCATATTCCTTGGCGGTAAATGTCCTCTCCTCCCCGTTGATCCAGACCCGCCGGTCGGACTTGTCGATCTTGAGACCGCGGATCTCCAGGCAGTCATTCTTGATTGGGGACGCTCCCACCAGGCGGGAATAGCGGGCCAGATGCGCCTTGACTCTGGCCACCAGTTCCGAGGGGGAAAAGGGCTTTGTCACATAGTCATCGGCCCCCAGACCCAGACCCCGGATCTTATCGATATCGTCCTTGCGGGCAGAGACCATGAGAATCGGCCTGTCCTTGACCTCGCGGATCTTCTGGCAGATCTCAAAGCCATCCGCGCCCGGCAGCATCAGGTCCAGAATAAAAATATCATAGTCCCCTTCCAGGGCCTTTTTCAGCCCGGCAGCTCCGTCGGTCTCGATATCCACCGAGAACTCGCTCAGCTCCAGGTAATCCTTCTCCAGCTCCGCAATGGAGCGCTCATCTTCAATAATCAGTACTTTGCTCATCTGACTTCCTCTTCCTGATACTTGCGCAGAACGAAATAAATACAGGTTCCCTTGCCGGGAGTCGACCTGGCCCAGACCTTGCCCCCGTGATCCTCGATGATTTTCTTGACAACGGCAAGACCGATCCCGCTGCCTCCCGTATTGGAGTTGCGGGAGGAATCGGCCCGGAAGGTCCGGTCAAAAATATAGGGCAGGTCGGCCGCTGTGATGCCCTGTCCGTCATCAGACATCTCCACCTGGACGAAATCGCCTACATCTTTCACCAGCATGTTGATATGACCATCGGCATGTCCCATGTACTTGACGGAGTTGCCGACAATATTGGAAATGACCCTCTGCAGCTGTTCCGGGTCAGCGATGACCTCTGTCTCCTCGGGCAACTGGTTGGCATAGCCCAGACGAATCTGCTGGTTGGACAGCTCCACGGTGAGCTCCCCGGCGCAGTCGTCGAAGTAGTCTCTGGCGCTCATGTGGCGGAAGTTATAAGGGATCCCGCTGGTGTCAATCTTTGTGTAGGTGGTCAGCTCATTGATCAGCTTGTCCATCTCCCCCGCCTTATTGTAGATGGTCCGAACATAGGCCTCCTGCTTCTCCGGCGTTCTCGCGATCCCGTCTAGGATCCCCTCCGCGTAGCCCTTGATGGCTGTGATCGGGGTCTTGAGATCGTGCGCGATATTGGAGATCAGAGCCAGCTGCTCCTTCTCGTTCTCTAACTTCTGTCTGGAGGAATCCTCCAGACGGGCGCGCATCTCCTCGAAGGCGCTGCCAAGCCGGGCAAACTCATCTTTCCCCTCCATCTCGATCTTGAAGTCCAGGTTGCCCTCCCGGATATTCTCGGCCGCCTCTGTCAATTTGCGGACCTGAGGAACCATGCCGGAGTAGATCCAGGCTGTCAGGAAAACGGCGGTCAAAATCAGGATGGCCAGCACTGCCAGGATATACTGAATAATCAGCCTCTTTGCCTCCGGCAGATCCCCGCTGGCGGAAGTCAGCAGGTAGACGCTCCCCACGGAGCCGTTGATCGTGTAGAAATCAATCTGCCGGACGATCGTAGAGGCGTCTCCCTCCAGGTAGGTGAAATTATTGGCGTCCCTGGCTCCCGTCCCAAAGGATGGCAGATGCTCCGGATCCAGATTGCTGTGCTCGGACAGGCCATTGTAATAGACCTGATCCCGATAGCGAACCAGCAGACTGGTATAGCTCTTCTTCAGGTTCTCGTTCTCCTTCTGCAGATAATCTGTGTTCAGCAAAACGGACGGATCTGTCCTGGCCTGCTCCAGAATGGTCTCATAGGCCCTCCTGGAGTAGCGGTTCATGATCTGCATGGAATCTGTCACCAGTCCCTGGTCGGACCCCCGGCCCAGGAAGCGTACTCCATAGAGCAGAAGGATGGCCAAAAGAATGGGAACCACAATGACAATGGCGAAGGAAATTATCAGTCTCTTGCGAAAATTCATCCTCTCTCCCCGGCCCAACGGGCCTTTTATTGTCATATGTTCCAAGTCAACGATGAAATACGCGGGAATACGCGCGTCGCTAGCATCCCACAGTCGTAATAAAAGCCGCAAGCAGAGCTTGCGGCTTTTATTATACTATATCCTGTGAACTCAGAGGGCCTTCTTGAGCACTTCCACCTTGTCTAAGGCCTCCCAGGGGAAGGCCACGTCGTTACGGCCGAAATGACCGTAGGCAGCCGTGGGGCGGTAGATGGGGCGGCGAAGGTCAAGCATCTTGATAATGCCGGCCGGGCGCAGGTCAAAATGCCTGCGAACCAGCTCCACCAGCTTCTCATCAGAGATTTTCCCGGTGCCGAAGGTATCGACATTGATGGAGGTCGGCTCAGCGACGCCGATGGCGTAACTCAGCTGAATCTCACAGCGGTCCGCCAGACCGGCCGCCACGATATTCTTGGCCACATAGCGGGCGGCGTAAGCCGCGGACCGGTCTACCTTGGTGCAGTCCTTGCCGGAGAAAGCGCCGCCGCCATGCCGGGCCATGCCGCCGTAAGTATCGACGATCAGCTTGCGTCCCGTCAGTCCGGCATCTCCGTGAGGGCCGCCGATGACGAAGCGGCCGGTGGGGTTGATGAAATACTTGGTTCTCTCATCCACCATCTCCCTGGGAATGACAGGATCAAAGACGTATTTCATAATGTCACTGTGAATCTGCTCCTGGCTGACCTCATCGTCATGCTGGGTGGAGAGGACAACGGCATCCAGGCGGGCGGGTCTGCCCTCCTCGTCATACTCGACGGAGACCTGGGTCTTGCCGTCAGGGCGAAGATAGGAGAGTTTTCCCTCCTTGCGGACCTCAGTCAACCGCAGGGCGAGCTTGTGGGCAAGCTCAATGGGATAAGGCATATACTCCTCCGTCTCGTTCGAGGCGTAACCGAACATCATCCCCTGGTCTCCGGCCCCGGTGTCCAGGTCGTCGGTCAGGCTCCCCTCCTTGGCCTCAAGCGCCTTGTCAACACCCATGGCGATATCCGCGGACTGCTGGTCCAAAGCGACAAGAACGGCGCAGGTATTGCCGTCAAAGCCGGTTTTTGCGTCATCATAGCCGATCTCCTTGACCGTCTCTCTGACAATGGACGGAATGTCCAGCCTGGCCTTGGTCGTGATCTCCCCGGTCACCAGGATGAATCCGGTACAGGCCGCGGTCTCGCAGGCGACACGGCTCATAGGATCCTGGGCCATGCAGGCGTCCAGGATCGCGTCAGACACCGCGTCGCAGACCTTGTCCGGATGTCCTTCCGTCACCGACTCAGAGGTAAAGATTCTTCTCTCCATATTTTCCTTTCCGCTCATCCATCGAGCTGTGGCTCGGCCATTTCCAGAGCCGGGGTCAGACCGGCAACGATTTACAAATCATTCTTGATGGCCATGAACAATTGGGCGCACGTGAAACTGCCATGCGCAAAAAGATCCGCACGTAACTGCGGATCTGACTCAAGTGAAGATAATCAAATCCTCTTATTGTTCGAACATACTCGCTCAGGTTGGCACCTACCGCTTTGGGGGTTGCCGTGGCTTCACGGATCCTATGTATCTCCACCACTCTGAATAAGAGAACTGTATGTAACCTGCCGCGCGGGCCGGTATTTTCTGACAGGATCTGACTGTCTCAACGGTGCCTACGATAGCCCAGAAAATGCCCGGCTGTCAATACTTCTGACAACCGGGCATACATATTCCTGAAACTGTATACGGGTCTTATCCCCCTTCCTGTCATCCTTCCGGAAGAGCTCGCGGACCCGTCATCCCACTTTGCCGATAAACTTGCGCAGGGCCTCCTCGCTGGAGACGCACTCGATCTGAGCCCCCAGGCCCCTAAGCTTCTGATCGAAACTCTCATAGCCTCTCTGTATAAAGTGGATATCATCGACCGTCGTAATCCCGTCGGCTGCGAGACCGGCGATCACAAGGGCGGCGCCGGCGCGAAGATCCGGGGCGGAGATGCGGGCCCCGGTAAACTGATTCACTCCTCTGATAATGGCAATATTGCCCTCTACCTTGATGCAGGCGCCCATGCGGGCCAGCTCATCCACATAGCGAAAGCGATTCTCAAAAATCGTCTCTGTCACGGTCGAAGTCCCGGAAGCCAGAGCCAAAACAACGGTCATCTGGGGCTGCATATCTGTCGGGAAGCCCGGGTAAGGCAAAGTCGTGACAGAGGTCGGCGTCAGGGGACTCTTGGCGATCACCCGAACCGCGTCATCGTACTCGACGATCTCGCAGCCGGCCTCCATGAGCTTGGCACTGGTTGCCTCCAGGTGCTTGGGCGTGACATTCTTCACCGTGACATCCCCGTGGCTGATCGCCGCGGCGCACATGAAGGTTCCGGCCTCAATCTGATCGGGAATCACGGAGTAGGTCGTTCCGTGCAGCCTCTCCACTCCCTGGATGCGGATGACGTCCGTCCCGGCCCCGCGAATATTGGCTCCCATACTGTTGAGGAAGTTGGCCACGTCAACTACGTGGGGTTCCTTGGCGGCATTCTCGATCACCGTCTTCCCCTCTGCCATGGCAGCCGCCATCATCACGTTGATGCTGGCTCCGACAGAAACCTTATCCATGAAGATGTGCGCGCCCACGAGCCGGTCCGCCCTCGCTCCCATGAGTCCGTAGCTGACCTCGCACTCGGCGCCCATCGCCCGAAAGCCCTTGATGTGCAGATCAATGGGACGACTCCCGATATCGCAGCCGCCCGGAAGGGCTACCTCCGCCTCCTTGAAACGGCCCAGAAGCGCTCCCAGCAGATAATAGGAGGCGCGGATCTTCTTGATATACTCATAATCCACCGTGAGGCGATTCACCTGATCCGCCGTGATCTCAACCGTGTGCCGGTCGACATGCCTGATCTTAACGCCGATATCCTCCATGGCCGCGTTCATGACAATCACATCGTGAACATCCGGAAGATTCTCGATGCGAACCGTCTCGTCAGTCATGATGGCCGCCGCCAGGATCGCCAGAGCCGCATTCTTGGCGCCGGAAATATCCACCTCGCCGTGCAGAGCGACTCCGCCTTGAACTACATATTGATCCATACTTTCCACACCTCTATATCGCCGTTTTACCACCGCGAACGCCACTGCGCACTGGCTCTTTTTCTTCACTTATCATACAGGAATTCATTACAAGTTCACAATTATAGTGAGTGCGGGTAATGACTGTCAAGACGAAGCCCCCTTAGAACCGCTGTTTGTTCCGCTCTGGTTCTTGAGCTTCTGCCCTTTGGTCTGGAAGAGACTGTTAAATTTGACCTTGCTCCAGGCGGCTTCATTCAGGGTCATGCCGTCCTCGTTCTCCCACTGCTTGAAGACCTCCTCGGCGTGCTCTGTTTTCTTCTTATTCTCCAGTGTCTTCTTCTTGGCGGCCGTCGCGTCCGCGTCGGACAGACTGTCTAAGCGAAGCACATAATAACCGTCATTATCAGCCGTGACGACGTCAGAGACCTTGCCGACCTCCATACCCTCCAGGGCGGTCAGAACCGCCTGAGGCAGCTTGTAGGACTTGTCTCCCACATCACTCTTTCCGTAATTCGCTGTCTGCACCGTCTGCTTCATCTGCTTTGCCGTCGTATCGAAGTCAGCAGAGGTAGACAGGGTCTTGGCCTGCTTCATCAGCTCCGCCTTCTGCTCCTCCGTCACCTGACTCGTCTTACCCGTAGAACTGTCGGTGGACTGAAAGGCGAACTTCACATAAGAGAACTTCTTCTGGTTAGCCTCCTCGTCGCTGACCGTCGTGTCAGCCTGCCCCTCTAAGGCCTGTTCCACATGATAGTAATAGTATTGATCCTCGAAAAAACGAACGACGTAATCCCTCTCGGCCCCCAGCTGCCTGACAGCCTCCTCGGAGTTGGCGGCCAGGAACTTGTCCGCGGCCTCGCCGATCTTCTTCGATTCCTCTTCACTGATACTGATATTGAAGTCAGCAGCATGCTGACGGGCAACGTACTGTTGCTTCAGGGAATCCGCCACCGTCTCCTTGACCTGCTGTTCCAGGGTCTTACCCTTTCCGGACATATCCGTTGTCCAGTAACGGTCCCCATAGTAGCTGCGATAGCTGGCGTCATACTGAGCCTGCATAAGCCTTGCCACGAAATTACCATAGCCAAGCTCTATTCCCTCTCCCTGGCTGACCTTGATCAGATTCGCCTTTGCATTGATCCCGCATCCGCTGATCAGAAGCGCTCCTGCCAGTCCCAGAGCCGCCAGAGAAGCAAATATCCTCTTCATTCCCAATTCTCCTGTTGTCCACGGGCCTATCCCGTTCTCTCTCGTATGATTTAATGCTCTTATTATAGTCGTCCGCCGTCTCACAGACAAGTTGCCTCCCGGTCCATGCGCCTTAAGCCTCCCGGTCCACAGCCAGCTCCCGAAACTCCTCTACAAAGCTGCGCAAAGCCTCCGGAATCTGTCTTTTTTCCATCCTGGAATTTCTGCCGAAATCAAGTTCCAGACGGGGCTCCTGCGGATCTGCCGTAAAGTGCAGATAAGGGCTGTAGCGGCTGATCAGCTGCGGAATCACCGCGGGATTGATCGGGGCCTGGTGAAAGAGCGTCAGGCTCACCTGCCAGCCCTTCTGCCTGATATCCCTGATCCAGGCCCTGTGGGCGCGAGCCTTAAAGAGGGCGATCCAGAGCAGATTCTGTACGGCCCTTGCCGGCTCTCCAAAGCGATCAATCAATTCCTCCAGCATGGCGTCATGGTCCTCCTCGCTGCGGATGTCCGCGATACGCTTGTAAATTTCCATGCGCTGGCCGGCGTCCGCCACATAGGACTCAGGCAGATAGGCGTCCATGTCCAGATCCACTGAGGTCTCGAAGGGCTCGTAGATCTCCTCCCCCTTCTCCTGACGAACCGCCTCTCCCAGCATCTTGCAGTAGAGATCATAGCCCACGGATTCCATATGTCCGGACTGGCTCTCTCCCAGGACATTTCCCGCTCCGCGGATCTCTAAATCCCGCATGGCGATCTTGAAGCCGCTCCCCAGATCGGAGAACTCCTTTATCGCCAGCAGCCGTTTCTCCGCTACCTCTTTGAGCAGCTTTCCCCTGCGGTACATGAAGAAGGCGTAGGCGGTCCGGTTGCTTCTTCCCACCCTGCCCCGCAGCTGATAGAGCTGGGACAGGCCCATATTGTCCGCGTCGTCAATGATGATCGTGTTGACATTGGAAATATCCAGGCCGATCTCGATGATTGTGGTGGAGACCAGAAGATCGATCTCCCCATCGATGAAGTCCACCATGATATTTTCCAGCCTTGTCTGGGACATCCTCCCATGGGCATAGGCGACATGGGCCTCGGGCAGGAGCTTTTGCAGACGGGCCGTCATATCGGCAATCTGTGCCACCCGGTTAAAGACATAGTAGATCTGTCCGCCCCTGGCCATCTCCCGAAGAACCGCTTCCCGTATCATCTCGTCATTGTGCTCAAAGACGAAGGTCTGGATGGGGGTTCGCTCCATAGGGGCTTCGTCTAAGATGCTCATATCGCGGATCCCCACCAGACTCATATGCAGCGTTCTCGGAATGGGAGTCGCCGACAGGCTGAGGACATCCACGTTCTTCTTCATCTGCTTGATCTTTTCCTTATGCCTGACGCCGAAACGCTGCTCCTCATCAATAATCAGGAGCCCCAGGTCGCGGAAAACCACGTCCCTGGACAGGGCCCGGTGGGTCCCGATGACAATATCCACGCGGCCGCTGGCCAGCTCGCTCACTGTCTGCGCCTGCTGCGTCTTGTTCCGGAAGCGGCAGAGCAGGCCCACCTTGATCGGATAAGGCGCCATCCGCTGGACAAAGGTATCGTAATGCTGCTGGGCCAGAATGGTTGTCGGAACCAGATAGACGACCTGTTTGCCCTCCTGCGCGGCCTTGAAGGCCGCCCGCAGGGCAATTTCCGTCTTGCCGAAGCCCACATCCCCGCAAATCAGCCGATCCATGATCTTGGGACTCTCCATATCCTTCTTTACGGCCTCGATGGCCTCCAGCTGTCCCTCCGTCTCCTCGTAGGGGAAGGCCTCCTCAAATTCTCTCTGCCAAACCGTGTCCGGACCATAGGCATATCCCTTGTCCTCCTGGCGAACCGCGTAGAGTTCCACGAGCTCCCTGGCCACAGATTCTACAGCCCGCTTCACCCTGGATTTGGTTCTGGACCATTCCTGACTCCCCAGCGAATTGAGCCTGGGTCTCCTGGCGTCCGCCCCGGCATACTTCTGCAGGAGGTCCATCTGACTGGCCAGGATATAGAGGATCCCGGAGTCGGCGTATTCTATCTTGATATAGTCCTTGGTGACCTGGTCAACCTCGATCTTCTCCATGCCCCGGTAGATACCCAGTCCATGGTTCTCATGAATGACATAGTCCCCCTCGTGCAGCTGGGCGAAGGATGCGATCGCCTCCCCCTCTCTGTGCCGCCTGCCGCGCTTTCTGCGTTTTCTTCGTCCTCCGAAGAGGTCCTCTTCCGTCAGGAGGACAAATCCGGCATCTGTCAGCTCATAGCCGGCCGACAGAGAACCCCTGGTGACCATGATCTCCGCTTCCTTGACCTCATGCTCCGGATCCTCTGTATAGAAGACATTGAGATTCTCCTGCAGAAGGTCATCCGCCAGACGCCTGGCCCGGGTTCTGGAGCTCCCCACGTAGACCAGCTTGCGGCGATTTTTCTTGTATTCCCGCAAGTCCTTGAGCAGGAGTTCATAGCTGTTATTGTAGACGCTCCCCTGTCTGATCCGAATATGAAAATGCTCTCTGACTTCCAGGCCCTGGTCGCACCCCTCCAGGGCGGAGAGGAGGACTCCCCGTCTCCCCCGCAGCTTTGCTGTCAGGCTCTCATTGTCATAGAGCATCTGCATCTGTCCCGGCAGGATATAGCCCTCCTCAAGACGGCGCATCATCGAATCGGAGAACTCCTCCATAATGACCTTGCCAGACTCCATCAGCTCCTGAAATCCATCCAGAAAGATCACTCCGTCTTCGGGGATGTAGTCGATCAGCGAAAGGGTCTGGTCGGTGAAATAAGTCAGATGGGACTCAACCTGCTGGCTCCCAAATCCCCCCTCGACATCCTCAATGATCTGGTCCGCCGCCGCCTTGATCCGGGCGGCCTCTTCGGTCTTGAAGCTCTCCCTGTAGCCGGCGCAGACCCGGTCCGCGTCCGCGCGGATGCCCGCAAGGCCCCGCCGCAGCTCCTCCGGGGACAGAACAATCTCCGCCGAGGGAACAATGCGGATGGTCTGCAGGGGATCCTCATCCGAAAGAGAGAGCTGACTGTCAGGGTCGAAGAGGCGCATGGTATCCACCTCGTCGCCCCAGAGCTCAATCCGGATGGGGTTTGCATCCGTCAGGGGAAAGACATCAATAATCCCCCCGCGGACAGCGAATTCCCCCGGATGCTCCACCCTGGCCACCGGCTCATAGCCGCTTCCGATCAGGGCCAGGCGCCATTTCTCCACCGGCATGTCATCTCCCTGCGCCACTTCAATGATGTTTTTATCATAGGAGGACAAAGGGGGCAGTTTATTCATCAGGGCTGACCAGGTGGTCACTATGACCGTCTCCTCTTTCCCCCGCAGCGCCTCAACCGCCTGCATACGCTGACGGGTCAGCACATTGGAGCGGATATCCGATTGATAGAAGAGCAGGTCCTTGGCCGGATAATAGAAGACATTTTCCGTGAAGAATTCCAGCTCCTCCGCCAGCTGTCTGGCCCTTTTCTCATCGCGGGTGACAACCAGCCTGACCAAATAGCCGTCTCCCAGCCCATAGATCAGCTGGGCCTTGGCGGGATCGATACATCCCAAGACAGCATAGAAAGCTCCGCCGTCCCTCAAGTCCCGGCGAAGCTCGCGCATCTCTTCTAATGTTTCAAAGGGCTCAAAAAACGCTCTCATCTCTTCTCTCATCCTCTGGCCTTGCAAGGGCTGTTCTCTTCCGGCCGCATCCCGTTATAGCGGTTCATGGCCTCCGCGATCTGCCCCTCCATGACCATGACAGCCGCCTCAGCCGCATGCTCCTCTCCCAGAGCCATGTTCTCCCGCTCCTCAGGACGGATCCTGCCCAGAACATGGGCGATCATATCTCCCCCCGTCGGAACTTTCCCCACCCCTACACGTACCCTGGGAAAGCGATCCGTCCCCAGGCAGGCGATAATGCTCTTTAAGCCGTTGTGACCACCGGCCGACCCCTGCTTTCTCACCCGGATCACTCCGCAGTCTAAGGTCACATCGTCAGAAATCACGAGCATGTCCTCCAGAGGATCCAATTGATAGAAGCGGACAAACTGCTGGAGCGACCGGCCGGAGTCGTTCATATAGGTCGTCGGCTTCACCAGCAGCACCTGTCTTCCCTCAATGAGTCCCTTTCCATAGAGGGCCTCGAATTTCATCTCCCGCAGGCAGATCCCATATTGATCAGCCAGACGGTCTATGGTATCAAATCCCGCATTATGTCTGCTATGCCTGTATTTCTCACCCGGATTTCCCAGGCCCGCGATCATATACATGAAAAGCTCCTTGCTCTGCCGAATGCCCCGGCTCATTAGAAAAGACCGACCGCCCTGTCCGCATCTGCGTCTCGTGCACAGGTGCGATCTCTGGCGGTCAGCCCTCTCTTCACAGCCTCTTCTCAGCCTGCAATTGCGACGGAAGCTCAATTGTTCTTTCAGACGGAAAGCTTAATTGTTCTTGACGAAATCAATGTGATCAATCTTCAGCTGGCTGTCAGATATCTTGATGGTAATGCTGCCATCCTTGTTAATCTGGCCCTGTCCCAGGCCCAGTTTGGAGCCTCCTTCCGCAAAGATCACCTTGCCGCCGGCAACCTTATAGCTGCCCTTGGAATTGGTGTCAATTCCTTTTGCCACTTCCTTCTTCATGGCGTCTTCCATGGCCTTGAGCATCTGGTTCTTGAGCTCATCATAGAAGGCCTGCGCACTGTCATAGCCGGCCTTCTTGGCCAGGTCGTCAGTGATTTGACTCTTGTCCATATTCTGCTGTTTGAGCGCCTCGTCGACAATTTCGTCGAAGTGATCTGTCGCGTACTGCTTGACATCGCTGATCAGCTTGTCGCTGTCCAGGGAGATGCTGTAGTTCTTCTTGTCCAGATTCATCTTCAGTGTGACATTCATGTTCTCCATGAAGCCCTTGGTAATCGCGTCATCCGCCTTCTCGGCAGCGTCATTGATATCGCTCATCTTAACCGTGGCCGTATAGTCTCCTGAGATATCTTTCTGTCCACAGGCCGCGAGGGCGAAGATCAGGGTCATCGACGCCATGAAAAGTGCTAAATACTTCCTCATAAACTGGATCCTCTCTTTCCTAAAATGCCCCATCACTGTAACATAATTCCGGCAAAAAGCAAAGAATCCAGCTGTTTTAAGGTTTTCTATCCGGATATTTTAAGATTTCATTAAGGTATCATCTCAGTCGTTGACGATTTTCCCCGTGTAGAGCTGGTAGTACTTGCCATGCTGCTGAATCAGTTCCTCGTGACTTCCTCTCTCAATAATATGCCCCTGCTCCATAACCATGATGCAATCCGCATTCTGAATCGTTGACAGGCGGTGGGCAATGACAAAGGAGGTTCTCCCCTTCATCAGGGCGTCCAGACCGTTCTGCACCAACTTCTCCGTGTGAGTGTCAATGGAGGATGTCGCCTCGTCCAGGACCAGAACCGGAGGATTGTAGATGGCCGCTCTGGCAATGGCCAGAAGCTGTCTCTGTCCCTGGGAGAGATTGCTTCCATCCCCGGAGATCATTGTGTCATAGCCCTCAGGCAGGCGGCGGATAAAACCGTCCGCGTTAGCCAGCCTGGCCGCCGCGACCACCTCCTCCATGCTGGCGTCCAGCTTGCCGAAGCGAATGTTGTCGGCGATGCTGCCGGTAAAGAGATGGGTATCCTGGAGAACATAGCCCATGGAATGGCGCAGATCATCTTTCTTAATCTTATTGACATTGATCCCGTCGATGCGGATTTTGCCGTCCTCAATATCGTAAAAGCGGTTGAGAAGATTCAGGATGGTCGTCTTGCCGGCACCGGTAGCTCCGACAAAGGCCAGCTTCTGTCCCTTCTCGGCGAACATATCGATGTTGTAGAGGACCTGCTTGCCCGGAAGATAAGCGAAGTTAACCTTCTCGAAGGTCACATGGCCCTTCTGCCAGGTGTAGGTCGTCGTCCCATCCTCCCTGTGATAATGCTTCCAGGCCCAACGGCCGGTTCTCTCTGTGCTCTCTGCAGGATTGCCATTCTCGTCCTCGCGGGCATTGACCAGAGTGACATATCCCTCATCCCTCTCCTTCCCCTCGTCCAGCATGGCAAAGATACGGGTCGCTCCCGCCATGGCCATGACGATAAAATTCATCTGCATGGAGACCTGGTTGATTGGCATGGTAAAGGATCGGTTAAAGGTCAGGAAAGAGGCCAGCCTGCCCAGGGTCATTCCGGCCAGTCCCCGCATGGCCAAAAGACCGCCGATCACTGCGGACAGGACATAAGAAACATTCCCGAGCTGTCCGTTGATGGGCATGATGATATTGGCGAATTTATTGGCATTGTCTGCAGAATGAAAAAGCTGGTCATTGAGCTCGACAAAGCGATCGATGGCCTCCTTTTCATGATTGAAGACCTGAACCACCTTCTGTCCGCTCATATACTCCTCAATATGGGCGTTGACTCTGGCGATATCCCTCTGCTGAGCTCCATAGTACCTGCCCGACTGGCCGGTCAGCTTTCCGGTCACAAAGAGCATCAGGGCGACCATAGACAAGGTAACCAGTGTCAGCGGGACAGAGAGGATAATCATGGAAATCAGCGTCGCCACAATCGTAATCGCAGAGCTGACCATCTGGGGAATGGACTGGGAGATCATCTGCCGAAGGGTATCTACATCATTGGTGTAAACAGACATAATATCCCCGTGGCCATGGGTGTCAAAGTAGCGGATCGGCAGGTCTTCCATATGGGTAAAGAGCATGCGGCGGACCTTATCCATCATTCCCTGCGTCACTCGGGCCATCACCAGACCCTGGACCAAAACAGAGACTATCCCGATCCCGTAGAAGCCTGCCACCCTTGCCATGGCAGCTAAGAGGGGGCCGAAATCCGCCGCCTGTCCTGCGGATACCTGCCTGGTCAGGGGCAGAATATAGCTGTCAATCAGGGTCTGAATAAAAAGATTTCCCTGCACATTGGCAAAGACATTTAAGAATATACAGGCCAGTACAACCAGCAGGTGCACCGGGTAGCTCGCAAACAAAAATTTCATCAGGCGTCGGAAGGTATTTATGCTGCCGCGAATATTCTTCTTTGATCCGCCGCTTATTTCTGCTCTTGCCATCAATCCTCACCTCCGTTCTCATCAAAGTCTCCGCTTCCTCCCTGGGTCTGAGCCTCATAGATATCGCGGTAGATGTCATTGCTCTCAAGAAGGTGCTCCGGCATGTCAAAGGCATTGACTCTTCCGTCGTCCATAATGATAATCCGGTCGGCATCCCGGACGGAGGAGACACGCTGGGAGATGATAATCTTGGTCGTATCCGGAATATCCTCCCGAAAGACCTTGCGGATTCTGGCGTCTGTCGTGGTATCGACTGCCGAGGTGGAGTCATCCAGAATCAGAACACGCGGCTTTTTTAAAAGAGCCCTGGCGATACAAAGCCTCTGCCGCTGACCGCCGGAGACATTGGTCCCCCCCTGCTCGATAAAGGTATCATAGCCCTCGGGAAAGCGATCGATGAACTCATCGGCGCAGGCCATCTTTGCCGCCCGTCTCAGCTCCTCATCCGTGGCCGTCTTGTTGCCCCAGCGAAGGTTCTCGGCAATCGTTCCCGTAAAGAGCACATTGTTCTGAAGAACGACCGAGACCGCGTCCCGCAGGGTCTTAAGATCATAGTCTCTGACATCGTTGCCGCCCACCTTGAGGCTTCCCCCTGAGATATCATAGAGGCGGGAAATCAGGTTGACCAATGAGGTCTTTGCCGATCCGGTCGCCCCCATGATCCCGATGGTCTCGCCGGAGCGGATGGTCAGATTGATGTCGGAGAGGACGAAATTCTCGGCCTTCTTCTTATAGGCGAAGTTGACGTGGTCAAAGACAATCTCCCCGTTCGGGACCTCCGTCAAAGGATCTTTGGGATTGACAATCTCCGGCTCCTCCTCAAGAACCGCGACGATACGCTCGGCGGATGCCGCGGACATGGTAATCATGACAAAGACGAAGGAGAGCATCATCAGCGACATGAGAATGTTCATGGAATAGGCCAGAAGACTGACCAGCTCTCCTGTTGTCAGCTCCGAGGAGACGATCATATGGGCCCCGAACCAGGAAATCAGAAGGATGGACCCGTAGGCCGCCAGAGACATGGCAGGAATTCCCGTAGCTATGATGGACTCCGCCTTGACGAACATCTTGCGCAAAGCCTTCGAGGTCTTTGAGAAGACCTCCTTTTCTCTGCTCTCCCGGACATAGGCCTTGACCACGCGAATCCCGGTGACATTCTCCTGGACGGACTCATTTAAGTTGTCGTACTCCCGGAAGACCTGCCTGAATATCTGACGCACGACAGAGATGATCACGAAGAGGAAAAGGCCCAGAAGCAGCACAATCACCAGGTAAACGCTGGCCAGCCTGGCGTTGATATAGAAGGCCATAAGCATGGCCACAATCAGGGATGCCGGCGCCCGAACCGCCATGCGCAAAAGCATCTGATAGGCATTCTGCAGATTGGTGACATCCGTGGTCATGCGGGTGACCAGAGAAGCGGTGGAAAAGTGGTCAATATTGGCAAAAGAGAAAGTCTGAACCTTGCGGAAGAGGGCTTCTCTTAAATTGCGGGCAAAGCCGGCGGAGGCCCTGGCCCCGTACTTGCCGCCGGCAAAACCGGCAAAAAGACCGACAAGGGCCAGGAGGATCATGATCCCCCCGTAGAAGAAGATCGCCTGCAGACTGTTTCCCTGGATCCCCTTGTCTAAAATGTTCCCCATCTCCAGCGGGATCATCATCTCCATCGCGACCTCTAAGAGCATGAAGAGGGGAGTAGCAATGGAGGCTCCCTTATACTCTTTCACCTGCTCTGCCAACTTTCTGATCATAGCTTCACCTCAAAATTCTCACTCATTTGATCGATCACACGGAAAAAGCAGTCCAGATCCTCCGGGGAGATTCCGGCTCGCAGCTGATCCTCCAGTTTCCTGAAACGGTCTGCGGACCGCTTCTGAAAGTCCTGTCCTTTCTGTGTCAGAACAACTTTTTTCAGACGGGCGTCCCGCTCGACCGGAATCCTTCTCAGGAAGCCTCCCCTCTCCAGGGTCTGAACGATACCGGTGATTGTCGACTTGGCCAGGGGAATCATGGACTCCAGGTCCTTCTGATAGATGTCGCCCTCATTCCTGGCGATCAGACCGATCATCCAACCGCACTTGGCAATCTCCTGGGGAATCTGATCCTCGGCATCCGCCCGCTGCATCTCCTCCCGAATCCGCTTGGACAGCCGGTAAATCGCCAGCCCCAAATACCTCTCTTCTCTCGGCTCACACATATAACATGCTCCTTCTGTCCCGGCCAACCCCGGCTCACATAAGCTTACAGGTCATGGTCCTCGTATCCGCAGGATAAACGCCCGGCTCAGACTGTTCACTATCGAACAGTTCGGTTCCGAACTGTTCGGCGCTGAATTATATTGTAGGAATTGCCCCCGTATCTGTCAACCTCTTTTCCCTTTAAAAAGGGAAAGCCATTCCCTTAAAAAACAAAGCTGTCTTTTTTCTTTCAAAAGCAAAGCCAGCTAAAAAAAGCGGATCCCCGCAGGAATCCGCCCGTCAAAACTTGCTTTTCTATATCAATCCCAATCCATTCTCAGTGCATTTCCTTGCCCTTGAACTTGAGCCTGGAGAGGGCCCTGGCCATGGCCGCCTGGGTCATGTGGTACTCCCTCTGACTCTGCTGCTGCCTCAGGCGCTCCTTGGCCCGCTCCAGAGCTTCCTCCGCTCTTCTGGCATCCAGCTCCTCCTCCGTCTCACAGGTGTCCACCAGAACCGTGGCCCGGTTGTTGGCGAAGACCATGGACCCATATCCCGCCACGACATCGATCCACTCGCCGTCTCTGGTGCGTATTCTGAGTTCCCCGGGGGAAATGGCCAGAATGGCCTGGCTGTGATGGGCCAAAAACTCCTGCTGGCCGTCCACGGTCTGCACGACCAGAGCCTCGGCCTGGTCATGATAGAATTTTTTGTCTGACGCGATCACGCGCAGAAAGAAGGTTGCCTGATCAGCCATAGATAGACTCCTTATAGGCCTTGTGACGCCCTGACCGGTTCAGCTCCTCCTCCCCGGTTCCACTTTCTGATACTGTCCTTTTAAGACGCTTCCTCCTGGGCCTTCTTGGCGACGTCATCGATGGACCCGCAGTTTAAGAAGGCGTTCTCCGGGTAATCATCCATCTGGCCGTCCAGGATCGCCTGAAAACCGCGGATGGTCTCCTCCAAAGGCACGTACTGGCCCGGAATTCCGGTGAACTGCTCGGCGACAGAGAAGGGCTGGGAGAGGAAGTTTCTCACCTTGCGGGCCCGGTAGACGGTCAGCTTGTCCTCGTCGGACAGCTCCTCCATCCCCAGGATCGCGATGATATCCTGCAGCTCCTTGTACTTCTGCAGAACCTGCAGAACCCGCTGAGCCGTCTCGTAGTGATCCTTGCCCACGATACTCTCCTCCAGAATGCGGGAAGAAGATCCCAGAGGATCAACCGCCGGGTAAATACCCTGCTCGACGATTTTACGGCTCAATACCGTAGTCGCGTCCAGGTGGGCGAAGGTGGTCGCCGGGGCGGGATCCGTCAGGTCATCCGCGGGCACATAGACCGCCTGGACAGAGGTGACAGACCCGGCCTTGGTGGAAGCGATTCTCTCCTGCAATTCTCCCATCTCGTTGGCCAGGGTGGGCTGATAGCCCACGGCGGAGGGCATCCGTCCCAGAAGAGAGGAGACCTCTGAACCGGCCTGGACAAAGCGGAAGATATTATCAATGAAGAGGAGGACATCCTTGTGCTGAACATCCCGGAAGTATTCCGCCATGGTCAGTCCGGTCTCAGCCACGCGCATACGGGCTCCGGGCGGCTCGTTCATCTGCCCGAAGACTAAGGCGGTATTCTTGATGACCCCGGACGCGCTCATCTCGGAGAAGAGATCATTTCCCTCACGGGACCGCTCGCCGACGCCGGTGAAAATAGAGTAGCCGCCGTGCTGTGTGGCAATGTTGTGAATCAGCTCCTGGATCAGGACGGTCTTGCCGACACCGGCGCCGCCGAAAAGGCCGACCTTACCGCCCTTGGCATAAGGGGCGATCAGGTCAATGACCTTGATTCCGGTCTCCAGGATCTCCTGTACCGGATTCTGGTCTGTGAACTTGGGCGGCTTGCGGTGGATCTCCCACTCTTCTGCGCCTGTGATCTGCTCCCCTCCGTCAATGGTATCCCCGAGGACATTAAAGAGGCGGCCCAGATTCTGCTCTCCCACCGGCACTTCGATCCCGGCGCCGGTAGCGAGAACGGGCATATCCTTCTGCAGCCCCTCTGAGGCGGACAGCATAATGCAGCGAACCAGATTCCCTCCCAGATGCTGGGAGACCTCCATCACTGCCTTTTTGCCGTGATTGTCAACCTGCAGGGCTGACTTGATCAGCGGAAGGGGCTCTTCTGCGAATTCCACGTCTACAACAGGCCCCATGACCTGTACAATCTTACCGATTTGCATCCGGCATGACTCCTTTCTTAAGCTTCTTGCGCCCGGCGGCAGCCGCCAGCTGCTGAGCTCTGGCCTTGGCGCCCGCCGCAACCTCTGTGATCTCCTGAGTGATCTGCGCCTGGCGCTCCCGGTTATAGCGGATATTGAGTTCCTGCAGGAGCTCCTGTCCGTTCTTGTTGGCGCTGTCCATAGCCTGCATGCGGGCGGAGTGCTCGGAGCAGAAGGCCTCGACTAAGGCGGAGTAAATATATCCGTTCAGATAATCCGGAACGATATTATACAGAAGCTCCGAGGCATTGGGCTCCAGTTCAAAATCCTCCTGAATTCCCATGGCCGTCATCGCCTCCTCCTGGTTAAAGGGCTTGGCATTCAGCCGGATCAGAGGAAGCAGCTGGGTCATGTTGCACTGGGTCTCCATTGAATTCTTCATCGAAGTGAAGACGATAAAGACCTCATCGATCTTCTTCTCCTCAAAGAGATCCAGCATCTCGAAAGCAATGCTTCTGGCCCGGGCCAGGGTGGGTTTTTGGGCGGTATAGTGGAACTCGCCGTCAACCTCGATGTGATGCTGCAAAAAATACTGTCTTCCCACTTCGCCGACGGTAAAGAGCATGCCGTTGGGATGATCCGCCAGAAGTTCTTCTGTCAGCTTGATAATGTTGTGGTTATAAGAGCCGGCCAATCCCTTATCCGCAGTCACACAGATGATTGCCCTGCGCAGTCCCCCCTCCTGCTGCCGCTTCTCGCGGTTATCCAGATAGGGATGGTGGAAGCCCTCCGGCAGATGGCGCATAACGCGGGCGAACATGTCCTGCAGAGCGTAGAAATAGGGCTCGGTGGCTGCCAGGGACCTCCTGGCGTTATTCATTTTCGTAGATGAGATCATATACATGGCATTGGTGATTTTCATCGTGTTATCAATGCTGCTGATACGATCTTTGATCTCACGTATCTGGCCCATGGAATTCCTCTGTACTAATGCAATGCCAGGCGCTTAAGCCTGGGCCTTCTCATATAGGGGAGCGAACTCATCGGCAGCCTCTAAGACAGACTGTGTCAGGGCATCTGTCAGGCGGCCGCTCTTATCGATCTCTCCCGCGATTTCCGGATGCTTGTCGGCGAAGAAAGCCAGGAGCTGTCTCTGATACTCCTTGACCTCTTTGACAGGCACATGAATCATCTTCCCATTCTCAGCGACCAGAAGACTGATCACCTGGTCGCTCATAGACAGCGGTGATCCCTGCGGCTGCTTGAGCAATTCCATGAGAACTGCCCCCTGCGCCAGCTGATTCTTCGTCGCCTCATCCAAATCGGAGGAGAACTGGGTGAAGACCTGCATCTCCCGATACTGGGCTAAATCAATACGCAGGGATCCGGTGGCCTTTTTCATAGCCTTGGTCTGCGCGGCGCCTCCCACACGGGATACGGACAGGCCGACATTGACGGCGGGACGCTGTCCCTCGAAGAAGAGATCCTGCTCCAGGAAAATCTGACCGTCTGTGATGGAGATTACATTGGTCGGAATATAAGCGGATACATCCCCGTCCTGGGTCTCAATGATGGGCAGGGCGGTAATGGATCCTCCTCCCAGTTCCTCAGAGAGACGGGCGCAGCGCTCCAAAAGCCTTGAATGCAGGTAGAAGACATCTCCGGGATAGGCTTCCCGTCCGGGCGACCGTCCGAGAAGAAGGGACAGGGCCCGATAGGCAACCGCGTGCTTGGACAGATCATCGTAGACGATCAGCACGTCCTTGCCCTTGTGCATGAAGTATTCAGCCAGAGCTGTTGCGGCATAAGGCGCGATATACTGCAGGGGCGCCGGGTCAGAAGCCGTCGAGGCGACGACGACGGAGTAGTCCATGGCGTCATGCGCCTGTAAGGTGTTGACAATCCCCGCAATCGTAGATGACTTCTGTCCGATCGCCACATAGATACAGATGCAGTTCTTGCCCTTCTGATTGAGAATGGCATCCGTCGCAATGGCTGTCTTACCGGTCTGCCGATCTCCGATGATCAGCTCACGCTGACCGCGGCCGATCGGGAACATAGAGTCTATGGCAAGGATACCGGTCTGCAGGGGAACATTGACCGGCTGACGGTCGATGATACCGGGGGCTTCATTCTCAATCGGGCGGTAGTCCGACGCTTTGATCGCAACTCCTCCGTCAATGGGATTGCCAAGAGCGTCAACGACGCGGCCCAGGTACGCGTCAGATACAGGTATCCCGGCCCGCTTACCGGTCCCGGTCACATGACTTCCCTCGCCGATTGTTCCTTCCTGGTCGAAGAGAATGGCGCCCACGCTATCGGACTTGATGTCCTGGATCATACCCTTGACGCCATTGTCAAAGAGAACAATCTCCCCGTACTGAACGTGGTCAAAGCCGCTGATGGTGACAATTCCATCTCCCACAGTCTCAACCGTTCCCACTTCAGAGGCCTTGGCCGCCAGATGGAACGCCTCCACGGCCTCCTGCATGATCGATACGATCTTGCCCTGATCCGCGCCCCGCGAGGCTCTCTGACGGGCTTCATCGATCTGGTCTTCAAACTGGCGCTCCCTGCCCCGGGTGGACCAGTCAAACTCATCGGAGCCCACAGCCAGAATGAAACCTCCGCCGACCGAAGGGTCCGTCTCAACAGTCAGATCCACATCCGCCGCGCTGGCGGTATGATAACGCTTTGATAAAAACTCCTTGAACTGAGCAACCTGCCTCTCGGAAGGCGGCGTCACACACCGCAGCCTGGCCTGAAGCATTGTGCTCACATCCCTTGTATTGGTCTCGCTCATTTATTTCTCCACTTCCTTCAGGAAGGCGTCATACATCTGCTCATCGGTCTGAGAGTCCACCAGCTTGGCCGCAGCGTTCTTGACCAGATCGGTGATCTTCTCCTCCGCCTCACGGCGCTCGATCTCCGCCGCGGCTTGAGCCTTCTTTTTGGCCTCTTCAATCATCTGATCAGAGCGATCGCTGGCTTCGCCCAGGATGCGGTCATATTCGGCATTGGCCTTCTTGATCGCCTCCGTGCGGATATTGGCCGCCTCCGCCTGCGCTGACTGCTGCTGGGCCTCGTATTTCTCATGCAGGGCCTGCGCGTCCGCCTTGACGCTGGCCGCGTCGTCATAGGACTTTTTGATCTGTCCCTCGCGCCTGGCAATAACGTCGCGCACCCGTCCGAAGAGGAATTTTTTCAGAATAAAATAGAGGATGATCAGGTCAATGATAACCCACAGAATTGTCAAATCAATGTGTAACATTGCTTCTCCTAACTTGCTGCTTCCACATCCGCGGTTCCCGCCCCGCGGGCGCCGTCTCTGCGTGGATCAGCCCAGCATGAAAATGATCAGGATGCCCAACACAAATCCGTAGATCGCGGTCGCCTCGGAAAGCGCTGCGCCCAGGATCAGATTTGACTGAATCTTCTTGTCCGCCTCAGGCTGTCTTGCGATTGCGTCCGCTGCGTGACCGGTTGCGATACCGATACCGAGACCAGCTCCGATGCATGCGATGGCTGCAATACCTGCTCCGATTGCTGTAACACTCATGATTTTTTCCTCCTGAAAGCCAGAATATTGATTTTGGAACAAATTCCACGTTTAAATGCCCCTTGGGGCTCTATAATATCGGCATCCGCCGCTATTATCTTCACTTAGCAGGACACCTGTCCCGCTAATCCTCAACTGCCTCCGCAATAAAGAGGGAGGTCAGGAAAACAAACACATAGGCCTGAATAAAGCCGTCGAAAATATCAAAGTACGCGCTGAAGACCAAGGGCAGGCCCACAGGCACAATGTACTCAATGATCTCCATGATGACGTAAGAGCCCAGGACATTGCCGAACAGTCGCATGCACAGAGAGAGAGGCCGGATAAAGACTTCCAGTATATTGATGGGCGTGATGATGGCGATGGGTTTGGCAAAGGCCTTGAGCCAGCCGCCTACTCCCTTCTTCCGAATGCCGGCCGCCTCAATCAGAACAATGGACATGGCCGCAAGCGCAATCGTGACGCTTAGATCCTTGGTGGGCGGCTTAAGCCCCAGCAGTCCGATGATATTGGAGAGACCGATATAGAGAAGAATGGTCTCCAGATAGGTAGAGTACTCCGCTGCTCCCTCGCCCAGCATCCCCTTGACGAAATTGTCCAGCCAGGTCACCGCGCTCTCTACGAAGAGCTGCTTTTTGGACGGATGCTCCACGGACATGTGACTGGTCAGCCACAGGGACAGAACGATCAGAATAGCCATAACCACCCATGTGATCAGGAGCGATTCATAGATATCAATTCCCCCGAAGATCGGGATGGTAAACGCCTTTTGTACCTGTAATTTCTCAACTAACTCCTGGGCCATTGCAGACTCCCTTACCAAACTCACGCGGCAGAGCTTCTGGGAAATCCCATTCCCAATGCCGCGATCCTCCTCGCGAAAAATCACAAAAATCAACTGTCATTCTAGCACTTTCATTCCTCTTTCGCTAAGACATCCAGCAGAATTTGTCTGGCACTGCCAAATCGGCCGGCCCCCTTGGGGTGAGTACCGAAATTCCTCTACCATTCTGCATGGTATAGAACTCTACCTCTGCCGGTTGCCATGAGACGAGGTCTTTCTTCTATTCACAGCAGAATATCTGCAAAGCACGTCTGTGATTGCTTGTTGTGCGCTTATTATAGTAACTCAGCCCTAGAATAATTTACCAATATTTCTCTGTTTTTCATCTATTTCTTTGTCTGATTTTTTCTGTCTCTCCCGCTTTTTTATAAATACCCAAGGCTCGCAGCATAAACCTTTTCTGCCGGGCAATCAGATCCCGCAGCCTATATCCGCAGCATTTCATTTTGCCGGCCATTAGCTCCTCAGGATCTCTGCCTCCAACGCCGCCGCGTCAGAGACAATGGGGCCTGCCCCTCTCTCTTCCAGAAAAGAATGGCTGCGAAATCCCCAGTCAACACTGATACAGTCCATTCCTCCATTGGCTGCCGTCTGCATATCCACCTCGGAATCACCGATATAGACCGCCTCCTCGGGGACAACGTTCAACCGCTTCAGGACGAGATCGGTCATATCCCGGGCCGGTTTTCTCGGGATGCCATCCTGCTCGCCGATACAGGTGTCAAAAAGGCCGGCGAAGACCTCCTCGGCCAGAATTCTGACCGCTTCATCAGGCTTGTTGGATACCACAGCCGTGGGAATCTTCTTCGCGCGAAGGGTCTTCAGAAGGTCCAGAATTCCGGGGTAGGGGCCGGTCTTGTCATTGGCGTGCTCGGCATAGAAGGGCTTATAAATCGTCGCGATCTCCTCCACTTCCTGATCAGATACTCCCTCAACATTCTCAAAGCCCGGAGTTCCTATCCTGACCAGATTCTCTTCCGGCATACCCTTCTCATAGGCTAAAGCCCTCTGAATGGCCACATTAACACCGGAGCCAAAGAACTGCCGAACCATATCGCCCTGATAATCGTGGCGATGGCCGCTCCGCTCCAGAGCCCAGTTGAGGGCAGTCACCAGGTCATCCAGCGTGTTTAGTACAGTCCCGTCCATATCAAAGATTGCCGCCTTGTACTTCATATTTGCTCCTTTAACTTCCTTACTTTTTTCTACAATTTCAGGGTAGCCATATTTGACCAGAGTAGCACAAAGCTCCTCCATTTTTACTGCGTCTTGTCTGTCCCGAACGCGTAGTGAAAATGCCCGCCAATACGATTTTGATCCAGGCCCTCTCCGATCACAATCAGAACCTCCTGGCCCTGCGCGCTGTCACTCAACTCGATTCCATCCGCAGTGGCATTCACCTTAAGCCAGCCGGCCTGACCGGCTCGCTTGACATCTTCCTCGGCATGATTTGTTTCCCCACGCCCTCTGCCATCCGCGCGCAAATTCAAATAGCCCTTCACCCGGATCACATGGCCACAAGCGGGATCCGCGAAGATCTGCCGCAGGTCCTCCGCCAGTTCCTCTCTTGTCGCCTGTACATTCATATAGAAGAGCTGGTCATACTGGTCTTCCCGGCTGACAGGCAGCTTGAGGTGGTCTGCTCGCTGATAACCGGCCCGACAGATCCCCTCCAGATCAGCGTCTGTAAGCTGATCCCACGGTTTGGTCTCTATCTCGCCCAGCGTCAGCCGACGGTCACAGTGAAAATGCTCTAGGGCACGGTTTATATGGTCCACTGTCCGGGAAAAAGATTTCTCATCCACCTCCTGGCTCTTGGATAACACCACCTTTCCGGCATTGGCCAACTGCGATACCAGAAGATAGTCGGTCTCCTCATCCGTATTCTCCGGCAAATGAGCATCCAGGATAGAGATAACGCTTCCAATCTGATACCAGCGGTTGAGCGGTTCCTCCTGAAGGGTGTCGAAGAACTCATCCACGTCATAAATACCCGACGGCTCCACAAGGACCCGGTCATAGCCCAGCATGCCGAGCGTGATGAGTTTGGTCTTAAAGCGTCTCTGATGGGTCTCATAGTCCTTATCTCCCAGAACCATTTCCACATCACAGGACTCTCCCTCCAGATCGGATAAGAGCATGCGATCCACATTGATGGCTCCAAAGTCATTCTCCAGGATCGCGATATTCATTCCCTGATTTATCAGATACCTGGCGTAATGCCGCAGAAAGGTCGTCTTTCCGGAGCCTAAGAACCCGGTAATCAAATCAATTTTCGTCATTGAATCTCCTTTTCTCCGGTTATTTTTGGACACAGCCGCATCCTTTTATCTCAGAGTTTATCTGTCTCTTACGCTTCTTTCCTGCCTTCTGTTACTTTCTGTCCTTCTGTCTCAGATCTCCTTCGCTTATCCCCGCCAGTTCGCGCGCCCGGGCCAGTCCTCCGCCGATATAGTCCTCTCCATAGCGATCCAGAATCTGACTGGCATAACGCCTGTCGGGATCTTTAATCTTATCGATCTGACGGCTGATCGCCTCATGAGCTCCCAGCACATTCTCCATATCCGCAAGAATTTCCAGCGCCAGCTCAGGCAGAGGGTGCATCTGCCCGTCCGTCCAGAAGAGGGACACCTTTTCCAGAGGATAGGATGCCGCCTGCTTCATATTCCGCATGGCCCGCCTCTGACGCATGACAGACAGATCCATCTTGGGCCTGGCAGTCAGATAGAGCAGGAGCAAAGTCAGAAACTCCAGATCCGAGGGGTCAATCCCCTCATCCCGCAGGGGATTGATATCCAGCATGCGCAGCTCGATATGGTTCACGCCTTCCCGGAGCTTATCCAGGGCATTGGTGCCCTTTGGCTTCAGGCGGACCGGATAGTAGAGCTCCGCCGCGGAATAGAGTTTGCCGGTCTCCACATAGTAGTTCATGGAGTCCAGATAATTCGGGATGGCGTCGAAGTCCAGGACGGGTTCAAACTCATTCCAGTAGCCCCTGTCCGAGCAGCGGTAGGAGGAATATATGCCGGCCAAAATCTCCCCCGGCTTTCCACCTTCGAAAGAAGCATCCATCAGGGGGGAGGCCGCCGTCAGGGCGACAATCAGCCAGGAATAAGCCAGCAGCTTCTCCGCCAGGTTCAGGTAGATCTGATCCGCAGAGACGCCCTCTTCCCTCAGGCAGTCCAGGAAAGCCTGTGGATAGGAAAAGTTGAAGTGGATGCCGCACAGAGACTGCTTCTTTCTGCCGTACTTGCCCGCCAGATAGTTGCGATAGACGGTTTTCTCCGCTTTCTCTCCCACGAACTGCGCGATTCGGATATCCTTCTCTGAACGCAGGCAGGGAGGGTTGGAGAAGGGCCAGAGCAGCTCCGGTGTGTTTTGCCCCGCCAGAAAGCGGGCTACCTCCCGCCGCTTGTCCCCTAGCGCCTTGACCAGCTCCCGGGGATTATGGTGTACCCCGGTAATGATCTCCAGCTGGCTCTCGCAAAAATCCCGGTCCAGAACCGGATCATCCCCAAAGGGATGATCCGTCTGTGCCAGAAATCCCTCCGGAGTCACCCGCTGATTTTCTTCTTCCAGACCAAATCCTCCCTGGGTGAAGGTCGGTTCGATCCATTGTCTGATGTTCATTTTGGATGCTCCCTGGGTGTTTCATTGTTTCAAATTGACTTCCTTGCAGTTTACTCCCCTGTATGACTGCCGTCAATCGGCCTTGCCTGCGTCAAGCCCTCCTCGATCGATCGGCTTGTGTCAATCCCCTCCTCCCAGGAGAAGATCTGCTTGTCCTCCACGTAGGCCAGCAATTTCTCCCGCAGAAAGCTCTCCATCTCTTCCAGGAGAGGGGCCGGATAGTGACAGTAGCCTCCCTCTGTCACAAAGGGAAACTGCACACTGGCGGCAAAGGGCTGATTGCGGCGCAATCGCTTTAAGTAATCCGCGGAGACGCGAAAGCTCCCTATGCTGACGTCCATGATCTGTCCAGGAGACAGGTCTGTAAAAATCCGGTCCACCAGGTCTGCGTAGGCCTTTTTCCAGCCGGGCTGAAAGATCATGGGGTCCAGGGCCAGCCGGACAGTCGCGCCGGCCTCGACAGCAGCCCGGACGCTCTTGAGCCGGGCAGTCAGGCTGGCAGCTCCCATCTCCATCTGTCTGATATAGGTCTCCGGGGACAGGGTCCAGGCGAAGATCAGATCCTTTCGCCCCCGGTAGTGATCCCAGCCCGAGAGCAGAGCCGCCTTGGTCCGAACCTCAAGGCTTAAGCCCGGCCGCTCAGCCGCGAAATCGGCCCAGGCAGAGACATACCCTGTCACCGCCTCCAGCGCCAGCAGATCCGTGTCGTAGGAGACGCAGAGGTAGACCGGATGCTCTGTCAAAAGCCGGTCCACCTCCTCCATAATCTCCTCCAGATTGACGAAGATAACGATATTCCCGGAGGGGTACATCCCCTTGAGATAACAGTACTCACAGTTGAAGGGGCAGTTCATGACGGAAGACGCGTAATAAAAATGACTCCTTCCAAAGCTCTGGCAGACCGGCGCCCCCGGGTATACCGCCTCCCCCTGGCGGACAGCCAGAATCAGACTCCGGTGATTGATCTGCAGACCGACATCCTGCCGCCTGCGATTGAAGACATCCTTATAGTGATCAATCAGGATCTGTTCGGCCCCTGGAAAATGCCTCAGAATCTGTCCGGTTCTCGGCCAGTCCAGAGCCCTTTTTTCGATGTAAATATGGCGAAACTGCTCACTCATCCCGCATCACCCAGTCTGCAAGCTCCCTCAGGAGAAGCTTGCCCTGTCGCCGGTCCGCCGCGGGAAGCTTCTCCTTTGCCTCCATTTGCTTAAGGCGGCCTCTCCAGTCCTTTCCCGCCAGACCGGCATAGGTCAAAAGCTGCTTCAATTGCTCTTTCATGCTGGCGGAGCAGCAGAGGTCACCGGCTCTTCTGACAAGCTCCTCCTGACCGGGCAGGACAGCTGCCATCCGATCTGCTGTCTCTTCTTCCTTCCGGGCCTCCTTCATCAGGGCCCTCAGATAGGCCTCTATCTGCGAAAGCCCGCTTCGCATGCGAGTCTCCAGGAGCTGCGCGGTCATCCTCTCTCCCTCTGCCTGTCCCCTGTCAGAGACCATCTTCAGGATATGAATTTGCTGAGGCCCCAGGTAGCTGTTGGCTGCCTGAAAAAAGGCCGCCCCCTCCATATCAAAGAGCGAGACGCCGGCTCCGCTATTTGGTCCTCGTCCCGCGGGGCTTTCCCCGCCCAGACCCCCTTTTGGGTCACAAACCGTCCTAATTTCTTCCGGAGTCCAGATCCTGGATCGGCTGTACAGAGCAGCCTCCGGCAGGGGGAAGGCACAAGGGTAGATCAGGTCCGGGTAGAAGCTCCTTCTCCCGTCCGCGTCGATCAGTCGGTTGACCCGATAGGGACCGACATATTGACCGATCATCTTCCCCGCCGCGCTTCCGACCAGGACAAGCGAAGCTGGGCCGTGCACAGCCAGGACAGCGCCAACTGCTGCCGCCACAGCCACCGGCCCCGGTCCGGTCAGGGTCAAAAGGACTTCCCCCCTCTCATCCTGATACTGGCGATATGGCAGTTGGCTTTGCCTTGCGCGCATTCCCGTCATTCGAACCAGTTCTCTGACCTCCGGCCACAGGGCCGCGAAGAGCAGTATCCGCATCTCTCCTCCACTCTCTGTCTGGCGAATATGATATCCGCTTTTCCTGAAGCTCCCTGCGCCTGACACCATCTTCCAGGTCTCTTTCCAAAATCTCTGCCGCATACAGGCCCACAGATGTCAGGCAGGCGCATGATCCTCATGGACAATGAAGCAGTCGCGCCGCGAGCATTCCATCTCCATGAATAAGAAAAGAGCTCCGGATCCCCTCCGAAACTCCTCTTCCTTAACAGCAGTCGGCGTGACAGGATTTGAACCTGCGACCTCTACGTCCCGAACGTAGCGCTCTACCAAGCTGAGCCACACGCCGATGACTTCCTCCTTGGGAAATCAGCCCTTGAATAATAACAAATCCTCCCCCAAATAGCAAGGGGGAGGTATTCCATCAACAACCGCTGTCAGAGGCTATCTGTCAATGACCGCTGGACGGACTGGCGGGACTGTCCGTTTCGCCCCCGCCTCTCTGGTTCGTGCTGTTTGACTCTGAAGATTTCCCCTTTGAACTGCTGGACGAAGAGCTGTCCTCCGACGCGGGCGACTCCTGCCCGGTGGAATCCGTCTGAGACTTGCTGTCGCTGTCCGCGGAATTCTTCTTATCCTCCTTCTGCCCATCAGTCTCCTGACTTGAACTGCTTCCGCTGGACTTGCTGTCAGAAGACGTCTTCGATGTCTCCCAGGAGAAGTTCTTGTAAGTCAGCTTCTTGTGGGCCGCGGTCATGAAGTCCCTCCAGATCCGTCCCGGGTAATTGGCCCCGGTCAGATTCTGCATGGACCTGGGCGTATCATAGCCGGTCCAGATCGCCGTGGTGTAATAGGGTGTGAAGCCGCAGAACCAGCCGTCCTTATAGTCGTTGGTCGTTCCTGACTTGGCCGCGGCCACCTGGTTACTCAGCTTCAGGCCTGCGCCGGTTCCGTAATCCAGAACCGCCTTCATCATAGTGATCATCTGATGAGCGGCATCCGACTTATAGATCTGTGTCTCCCCGTGGTTGTTCCTGTAAATGGTGTTGCCATTCTTGTCGTCAATATGATCGATGCAGGTCGGCTCACGGTATTTGCCGTCATTCTCAAGCGCCGCGTATGCCGAGGCCATCTCTACGGTTGTGACCCCGTTCGTCAGTCCGCCGATCCCCGCCGCCAGATTCTCATCATTCTTGGATATCTCCGCGAAATGCATCTTGTAGAGATACTGCAAGCCCTTGGCCGGCTTAACATCCTTAAAGACCTTCCAGGCAACCGTATTCAGCGAATAGGCCACGGCCTGGGTCAATGTGACATTGCCCATATAGGAATTGCCGTAGTTCTGAGGTCCATTGGTAATGGGGGCGTCCTGCACGCGGGTGTCGGGCGTATACTTTCCGGTCTCAAGCGCCGGCGTATAGACTAAAATGGGCTTGATGGAAGAACCAGGCTGACGGTAGGAGCGATAGGCGCGGTTCAGCGTGTAGGTCGTGATGTTATCCTGGCTTCGGCCGCCGACAATAGCAACCACATTCCCGGTCGTGTTGTCAATGACGGCCCCCGCGGACTGGGCCGCATATATGCCCTTATCCGTCGTCTCGCTCAGCTTGCTCATGTTCTTGTCCACTGCGGTCTGGAGGGACTGCTGTAAATTCGCGTCCAGACTGGTGTAGATCTTGTAGCCGCCTGTGTAGAGTTCGGAGGCGTAGCTGTCGTACTCCTTGCCGTACTTGTCCTCATAGGCCTTGCGCTCATCATCGCTGTTGAACTGATACTGGAAGTCAAATCCGTCCGCCGTCATCAAAGCCCGCACGGCGGAGTACTCGGCGAAGGTGGTCTCATAATTATGGAACTCCTTCTGATCCTGGGACAGATTCAGGGCGATCTGCTGCCCGGTGGCCTGATCATACTCCTCCTGGCTGATCTTTTTATCCTTGAGCATGTTCTTGAGAATCAGAGTCTGTCTCACGACCGTGTTCTCAGGGTGATTGATCGGATCATAATAGCTCGGGCGATTGGGAATGGCGCACAGATAAGTGATCTCCGCCAGGCTCAACTCGCCGATATCCTTGCTGAAATAGCCCTGGGACGCGGTACCGATGCCGTAGAAGCCATTCATGAAATAGACATTATTGATGTAGAAGTTAAGGATCTGGTCCTTGGAGTATTTCTTCTCCATTTCCAGGGCAACAAAGATCTCCTCCACCTTGCGCTCCCAGGTCTTATCCTGGGTCAGAAAGACCGTTCTCGCCAGCTGCTGGGTAATCGTGGATCCGCCCCCTGAGACCTTGTGGTTTCTGACCATGGCAAGAGCCGCGCGGGCAATTCCCTTGAGGCTGACGCCGGGATGGCTGTAGAAGCTCTTGTCCTCAATAGCGACAAAAGCCTCCTTGACCTGCTTGGGCATCTTATCACTGGTCACATACTGAATCTTCTTCTTGCCCCCCAGCTCCGCCAGTTCATTTCCGTCCTTGTCGTAGACAAAGCTGGATCGGGAGGCCTCGAAGGTCTCCTCCGAGGAATTGGCCACCAGCTGAACCGCCTCGTCGTGCATGGCTATGATTTTACTCGCGTAGCCTCCCGCTACTAGGTAGATCGCAGCGAACGCAATCATGATCAGGAGGATGAGAAGAATCAGACGAACCACACGCCAGACTCTGCGCTTCTTCTTTTTGGGCTTGTTGGGCTTGGGGTTCCTGTGCTCAGGGCTCCTGTGCTCAGAACTCCCGACTCTATGCAGTTGTTCATTATTTTTAATCTCACTCATAGCCCGTATTTTACCTTCTGCCTTCAATATAAGCAACTTTTTCCTGACCGGCAAAAGCCTGCGTTTTCCTGATCGACGAAACCCTGCGTATTTCCCCTGACCCGGCGTCGATCCTTTCATATGGCGACTGTATCCTTCGCCGGCGATGGATTCTCCTCTTGCCGACCGCCCTGCTTCTTTTTAAAATAGGATCAAGCGCACTGCCAAAGGACAGCCGGCCGGGCGATATGAGAGGGCAAGGTCGGCCGAAAATGAGCCAGTAGCGGAAAGTCTATGGGAGTTTGATGAATCAAAGTTCGAGGAGGGGAAAATGACTGAGTCAGAGATCTGGGGCAGAGGTCCTCATGGAGAAGAAGTGAGAATTTGGACGATTTCCAACAGGAGGGGTCTGCGCGCCAAATTCATGAATCTGGGGGCTGTCCTGCTGGAGCTGGATGTTCCAGACCGCAGAGGAGAGACCGCGGACATCGTCCTGGGCTACCGGGATCTGGAATCTTACTTCCGCAATTTCGCCTGCTTTGGCGCCACTGTCGGCCCCAACGCCAACCGGATCGGCCAAGCAGCCTTTGCGCTGGAGGGAAGGCTCTATCATCTGGAGGCAAATGACGGCGTTAATAATCTGCACTCCGGCTCCGACTCTTTTCACCACCGCGTCTGGCAGCTGGTAGAGGCCGGTGAGAATTCTATCTCATTTGCCATCACAAGCCCTCATATGGACCTTGGTTTCCCCGGCAATCTGACCATGACCGTTTCCTATCAGCTGAGCGAGGACAACCGCCTAATCATCGACTACGAGGGCATTTGCGATCGCACTTCTCTCTTTAATCCGACCAACCACAGTTACTTCAACCTGGCCGGCCACAATTCCGGTCAGGTCTTCGATCAGCTGCTGCAGATTCCGTCCGACGCCTTCACCTATGCTGACGCCGCTTCCATCCCCGACGGACAGATCCGTTCTGTTGAGGACAGTCCCATGGACTTTCGCGTGCCAAAGCCCATCGGCCGGGATTTTAAAGCAGATTATGATCAGCTGAAATATGCGGGCGGATATGACCACAACTGGATTCTGCGAGACTGCAATGGCCAGGTTCGCCCCGTGGCCACTCTCTCGGATCCCGTCTCCGGCCGCCGGATGACCGTCTCAAGCGACCTGCCCGGAATCCAGTTCTATACCGGCAACTACATTGATGAGCGTGAGATCGGCAAGGGAGGCTGTCACTATCCCAGGCAGGGCGGGGTCTGCCTTGAGACCCAGTACTTCCCCAATGCCATCAATGTCGAAAGCTTTACCTCTCCTCTGATCTACGCGGGGCAGCCTGTGCACAGCCGAACCGTCTTTGCCTTCTCTGTGATCTGACAGAAACTACCTCTGTCTGCTTACCCTGTCGGAGATTCTCTCATTGACCCGATGGGCAACAAGGGTGGTCAGTATCTTTCCTGTCTCTACCACAGGGATGCTCTCATCGATCCTGTGGCCGGCAAGTCCGGTCAGCATCTTGCCTGCCTGTTCCCGCCGGGGAATTCTCACTCGTATCTGAGGGCATCGATCGGATTCATCCTGGCTGCCTTGCTGGCGGGAAAATACCCGAAGAAGATTCCGATCCCCATGGAGAATCCCAGGGCGATCAGGATCCCTCCCAGGGACGGCCTGGCCGGATAGCCCAGAAGCTGAGAGGCCGCTACGCCCAGGGTGATTCCCAGAATGACCCCGATCAGGCCTCCGATCAGACAGATGACCATGGCCTCTACGATAAACTGAGCCCGGATGGAGGAATTCCTGGCTCCCAGGGCCTTGCGGGTCCCGATTTCCCTGGTTCGCTCCGCGACGGAGACCAGCATGATATTCATAACTCCAATGCCTCCCACCAGAAGGGCAATTCCCGCAATAATGGAAATGGCTGTCGTAATCGTCCCAAGCATGGTCATCAGCATGTTGACCAGACCGCCGAAGGTGACCGCTTTGGCCTGGTAATTCGGATTGTTCCGATAGTAGGGCTTAAAATACGTATCAATTGCCGCAGTCAGCTCCTCCTGGTTCTGCTTCTGATCCAGCTGCTGATCGGCATGCCCCGTCGCCGCGATAACCTGAATCATGCGGTAGCGACCGCCCGTCTTGCCCACCATCTGATTGTAGGTTCCGATCGGTATATAGAAAGAGGAACCCGCGAAGGCAGTCTGTGTCGCCGCGTTTCTGCTCTCGCTCTGATAGACTCCCACGATCGTAACGCCGTAAGTCTTTCCGTCCAGGGACATCTCAATCTCCTGGTTCAAAGCGTCCTGTATCCTGTCGCCAAACATCTTTTCCGCCGTCTCCTTTGCGATCAGGGCTACGCGGCGTTGATTGGTAAAATCCTCGGCCGAGAACATTCGCCCGGCCTGAATACTGTTCGGATGATTTAAGAAAAACCCGGCATTTACCCCCAAAAGATTGACGTCCGCGCTCTGTCTGCCCGTCTTCTGACTCAGCTTTACATTCCCGCTCTGTCCCCAGACCACGACGGCCCGGACCCTGTCCCCCAGGTAGTCGACCAGTCCCTTGACCATGGCGTCGCTGATGTAATCGCTCTCCTGCATGCTCTCTCTTGTCTGCCGGCCGGCAAAGCGGATCCCGTCCACCGCCTGCCTGGGATCTCTCTCCCCCTTCTCCTCTGAGCGCGGCATGACATTGACATAGATGTCGTTGGCGCCCGCGCTCTGCATATTGTCGGATATGGAGAGCGTCAGGGAATTTCCCACGGTGAAAATGGCGATGACAGCCGAGATTCCGATGATAATTCCGAGCATGGTAAGGAAGGCTCGTATCTTGTTGGCCTTAAGACTGGCAAATGCCAGCTGGATATTCTCTCCCAGGAGCATCAGTCTCTCCCTCCCTGATCCATGATCTGACCATCGCGAATCGCGATGATCCGATCGGTTTCCGCCGCCAGCTCCGGGGAGTGGGTGATCAGGATAATGGTCTTGCCCTGCTCCCTGTGCAGCCTGTGAAACAGATCCATGACCAGACGTCCGGTCTTGGTATCAAGAGCTCCGGTGGGTTCATCCGCCAGAATGATGGCCGGATCGTTGGCCATGGCCCGGGCAATCGCCACCCTCTGTTTCTGTCCGCCGGACAGCTCCTCGGGCAAATGCCTGGCCCGGTCTGTCATCTCCACCATCTCCAGAAGCTCCCTGGCCCGGGCTCTGCGCTCGCTCCGTCCCAGTCCGGCATAGAGCATGGGAAGCTCCACATTCTTCTGGGCGTTTGTCTTGGCGATCAGATTGTAGGTCTGAAAGACGAAGCCGATCTTCTTGTTGCGGATATCGGACAGATCGTTGTCCGTGACCCGGCTCAGATCTATCCCGTCCAGAAAATACCGCCCCTCTGTGGGCCGGTCTAAGACCCCGATCAGATTCATGAGCGTAGACTTGCCGGATCCGGAGGGCCCGACAATGGAGACAAATTCTCCCTCCTGTACAGAAAAATTGATATCGTGCAGAATCTCCAGCTCATTGGGCTGGCCCAGGTAGAATCGCTTTACAATGTGCTCTAAGCGGATGACCTCTCCCATCAGTTTACTCCTCCGCCTGCCCCCATGGAATTGAGCAGCTGATTGACGGAATTGTCACTCTTTGTCTCCGGAACCACGACCTGCATCCCCTCCTGAACCTGATCAGAGACAATCTGGGTATAGTAGGTGCCCTCCAGACCTGTCGTGACCGCGATCCGTCTGACGCTGATCTCCTCCTGCTTTTTATCCCCGCTCTCTCCTGTCTTCTTGTGCTCGATAATCTCAATGAAGGAGCTACCGTCTTCCGCCTTCTGCACGGATTCAAAGGGGACGCTGAGGGCGTCAGGCGCCGAAGAGGTGATAATGCTGACATCCGCATTCATCCCCAGGCGCAGGCGATCATTTCCGGCAGGAAGGGCAATTGTCACTGTAAAACCGGAGGAGGAAGATCCGGAAGAAGCTCCCGCAAGATCTCCCAGGCCACTGAGACTTCCCAGATCCAGTCCTCCGATTGAGCCCAGCCCACCAAGTCCTGTCCCGGAGGAGGAAGATCCGGCCGCCGGGGCGACCGCCGTCACATTGCCGTCCAGTTCCGCCTCCCCAGTCGCGTCCGTCTTGACCTTGACCGCCATCCCCGCCTGAACATCGGGGATGTCCGCCTCCGCGACCGTTGCTAAAATCTGGAAGGAGGAGTCGTCTTCGATCCTGGCAATGGTGCCGCCGCTGTAGGTCTTGCCCGCTTCCGCCTTCACCTGCGTCACCAGTCCGTCCATAGAGGCTCGTATCGCGCCCTTGTCAATCTGCTGCTGCAGTTGATCCAGCTGATTCTGCAAGCTTGATATACTTGACTCTGTGACAGAGGATCCGGCATTCCCCAGAGAGGACAAGTCGGCAGACGGTGCATTTTCAAGAGCCTCCAACTGAGCCTGCAGCGCTGTTTCCTGTGCCTGAAGGGCCGTCAGGGCTGCCTGGCTCTGCTCAACCTGGACCCGGTCTGCCGCCAGCGTGGCCGCGTCCGCTCCGCTTCCTGTCTCCAAATCCCGCTTCAGCTTGTCCTGGGCCTGGCTCAGACTCTTCTCTGCCTGGTCTTTTCTGCTCCTGACCTCCTCCAGCTTCTCCTCGATTCCCTGCAGCTGGCTCTGCTTCGCCTGGGCTGCCTGCTGAGCCAGCTGTGTCTCCGTCTCCTTCTGTGCCTGACGGGCAGACCGGATCTGCTCCTTCAGACTGTCGCGGCTGGCCTCCAGGCGGCTGGTATCCATCTGCGCGATCAGCTGACCGGCCCTGACCCGGTCCCCCACCTTGACATTTACGGTCTTGATCGGGCTGGCCAGAAGATCACTGGTCAGATCCTGACTCTGCACAGAGGTCACCTTGCCGCTTCCCGTGACCGACTTGACGATCGTCCGTCTGGAAATCGTCTCTGTCTTCGGCTCCTTATCTGCGGCCTTCTTACCGAACTGCGCGCGGACGATGGCAGCGATGACCAGAGCTAAAACGATGATCAGAAAAACAAGCAATTTCCTGTGCTTCTTCCAAAACTGTATGAATCTCGCCTTCATAATAAGCCTCACGATATTCCAGGATTCCAGGCTAATGTCAAACCCCCGCCTGCTACCTCCAACCTTCCATCTTCCGCGCCAGGCTTCTGGCCTGCTGCCTTCAGGGCTACGCCCGGTCTGTGCAGCCCCTGGCCTTGTCTGATATGCTTTCCCAGCAGGCTGTCCTCCGCTGATTTACTGTCTATTATAGACATCCTTTTCCCCTGGACACAAGAAAAAGGAACCGTGAAAACGCGTTCGCGCAATTCTCACAGCCCCTGGCTTCCTATTCAATTTTAAAGCCACGACACAGAGGTGTCTGGCCAGCCATCAGGGATTTTGGCTCTCGTAGGCATTGGCCTGCGCTTCATCTAACAATTGTCCGGACGCGTATACATAGGCGGCCACCCGCTTTCCGCTGACAATGAAGCGGTCAGACGTCTTAGAGCAGGTAGACAGGGTCACCACCTTATCATCCGCACTGACCTGCACGTCCGTCTTAGTCATGGCGTCCTTCTCTAGAAGCTTCAGATGGTTGGCGTAATCCTCTCCCTTGTCCTTAAAGACGGCATAGACATCGCTGTTCTCGTTCTGGTCGGACCACGCAAAGACCTGATAGCGATAGACCACATCTCCCCGGATAATCTGAAAATACTGATGATCCTGGTAATAATTCGGATCATCCTTGTAGTCGCTCAGACTCCCGAACATGGTCTTGTTATTCATCTGGTGCCCGTAGACCAGGGAGTGGTAGTCCTCGAAGTTCGGCCGGTTCTTCCCCTCCAGGAAGATGGAGCCGGCAATCGCGTACTTGCCGTCCATGGACTTTCGCAGCCAGTAATTATCATCATTCTCCTTGTAGAGCACCGGATAATTGACGTGGTCATTGTTCTCCATATAGATCCAGGCCTTGACCGTGTCATTCTGCTTGAGCAACTCGGGGAAGTCGACCATCACCTGCTGATACCACTCCTTGGCCTGTTCTTTCGATGAATCCGCCACAGTGACCGCGCCCCTGGCGTTCTGGTACACCTGCTCCGAGTCATGATAATCCTTCAGCGTCAGGAGGATCCTCCCCCCTGAATATACGATTACCAGGAAACAGACAGCGATCAGGATGTTATAGACAATTCCCGACTTCTTCCTCTTCTCCTTCTTTGGCTCCTGCTTTATTTCTCTCATAGAACTTCCAATCAATTGCATTTATGAATGTTTTGTGAATAGAACCCATTCTAATCAATCGATTGGGCAAAGTCAATCCGCCTGTTCCCAGACGTATTCCAGGTTCGCGGGATCCCTTTTGTCTGCCCGGCCCGGATTCGGGGAGTAGGCTCTCGACAGAGACAGGGAGACATCCGGGGTTTTCTTTGCCCTCAGATCCCGGGCGAGAGAGAAAAGAGCCAGTGCTGTCAATCCGCCTGCGGCCAGCCAGTATGCCAGAATAAGGCGGTTGCTTGTCCCGTAAATGGCAAGGACTCCGCTCAGAAGGCTTCCCAGGGTCAGAGTCAGTACCGCGGCGTCCCAGATACTTCTGGTCAGGGAAGAAATCGCCCTTCCGACGCCATGGCCTCCTTTTTGCCTCAAGCCGGCCATTGTCCCCGCATCCGCGTCTTCTCCGGGATCAGCTCCGATTCGGCCTCTGCGATGACCCTTGACCCCGGACCAGAGAATCAGGCTTGGAACCAGACCTCCCAAAAGGGGAATCAGGAAGGCCAAATACATGGCCGGGGCATACACTCCATAACTGAAACACTCGTAAATCAGTCCGAAGGCCAGGATAAATCCGGTCATAAGTCCATAGTTTCTGCTTCTTTTCTTAGCTTCCGATGTAGACAATGTCGCTCACACTCCTCTCACTCGTTCCGTGTCCCGTTGTTGTGGGATTGTTGATTACCTTACCCTGGAAGACCATGGTGGAGGATCCTCCGCCGTCCAGATTGTAGGCCGTTGTGGCCCCAAGAGATTTCATGAACTGGGCCAGTTGGTAGAGGGAGAGTCCCTGGCTCTCGCTGCTACGCCCATCAGAGACCACAAAGACATAGTGACCCTGTCCGACCTGGCCGATCGCGGTTCTCGGGTTGGAGGCCATGGCCTTGCCCACCTCGGAATTGACCGTCACAGTGACATTGCCGTCCTGAATCAGACCCGGTCCAAAGCTATAGACCTGCCAGGCCCCTTGATCAACCAGCTCCTGCGCTGTCGCGTCGGAGGCATTAACCACCTTCATGGATCCATCTGTCCCAATAGCCAGGACCTGATCATCGCTGTCAGCTGTAGACCGGTAGACAACGCCGTTGCGAACCACATAGCCGGATTCCTGGGCCCCGTAGTAGTCGCCATTAATCGCGAGGATCGCTCCGACGCTGTCAGCGATGCTGGATGTCTTGGCTGTCACGTTCTTTCCGTAGGTCCCCTGGGCGAAGGCGCTCTTGATGTATTCCGCTGAGCTGACCTGAACATCCGCCACATAGATATAGGTACTGTTCTCATAGAAGCGGTATACCGTAATGGTCACATTGTCGTCCGAATAAGTCCCTACAACCGTCGCGTCAGCATACACTCCGCTTCCGCTGCTCCCCTCCGTCAAGGTCCCGGTCGTCTGACTGGAGCTGCTCTTTGAATTCCCTGAGGAGGATGAAGAGCTCCCGGAGCTGCCTGACGATTTCAGACTGGCGAATTCCGAGCTGCTGAGAGAGCTCTGGCTGGACGCGGCATAGGAACGGGCCAGGACAAAGGTATCCAGGAGAAAATAGCTGCTGAAGGCGATCAAAAGGGCCGTCGAAGCGATACGAAATCTTCTTCCTGCCAGTCCCCGGCCCTTTCCGCCGTCTGATTTCTTCTGAGTCCCTGATCCGGGATTCTTACCTTCTCTGCCCTCCTGAAATTCGTCCTCTATTTTTTTCTTCTCAGGCCACATAGGGCACCTCCTTTCTCACAAATACAAAGTTCTTCTGGACCAGATAGCTGAAGATAAAGATGGTCGGTTCCGCGATCAGCTTGGCGGTCAGTGCCCCCAGCCCAAGTGCGGTCAGCCCATAGACCAGACATGTGTCAGCGCAAAGCACCAGGACAGCCGTCAACGCATAGCGGCTGAAACTTCTTCCCAGCCTGCCCCGATGATGGAAAACGAGCTTCCGGTTCAGACTGTAATTAAAGGCCGCGCTGATCAGACGGGCCAGGACGTTAGCCCCGACGACAGGAATCATCAATGTCATCAGGGCATAGAGCAGATAGTCCAGCCCAAAGGACGCGAGAGAAACTCCGGCAAAGGAGATGATCTGCTCGAAAATCACCCTGTAGATGCGAATGGAGTCCCTCACCGCATGGAAGTGACTGCCGGCATTATTGTTCTCATAGATTGTCTCGATCGGGATCTCATAAATGGGGATCCGATCTCCGGCAAATTCTAAGAGCATGCGCATCTCGTACTCATACCGCTCTCCGCCGATCTTGCACATTTTCGGAATGTAGGCCGTACAGAAGGCCCGCAGTCCCGTCTGCGTGTCCGAGACCTTCTGCCCTGTCACCAGAGCAAAGACCTGACAGGTCAACCGGTTTCCCAGCTTACTGCGCAGTGGGATTTCCCCGGAAAAATGCCGGCTCCCCAGGTAGAGTCCGTTGGCCCCATACAGGCAGCGGTGAGCCAGATGCAGGGCATCGTCCGGCCTGTGCTGTCCATCTGCGTCCATTAAGACCACAACGCCGGGCTTCTCAACCAGCCGTCTCAAATAGGCAAGACCTGTGCGAAGAGCAGCTCCCTTTCCCCGATTCTGCGGATGCCGAAGGAGCATCAGGCGAAATCCCGTCTCCGCCCTGCTCTCCCTCGTCTTTGTCCTGCTCTCATCCGTCTCAGGCATGGAATCGGAGTCCGATCCAGCCTGGCCGGCCAGTTCCTCAAGACAGCGAAAGACAGCCTGGGCCTCCGGCCTCCTGCTTCCGTCATCCACAACCAGCACATGCAGATTTGCCTCCAGGGAGCCGCTTCTGCCCCGCAGCTCCTCCACAAGTTCCAAGAGCCTATCGTCCGGCTCATGGGCCGGGATCAAGATGAAATAGTCATCCATAGCGTCCTCCTTTCCAAGTCTCGCTCTCTTCCCGCGCTCCGGAGTCAGTATGATATGAGCTGGTCGCTCCTCATATTTCTTCATCCGTCATCGCGCGATCCGAATTGACTTGTACATAGACTAGACGCCCGCCCTTAAATGAACCTTAAAGCGAATACTCCCTGGCCAAAAAATAGAGCGCTTAAGTCAAACGACTCAAACGCTCTTTCTGATCACAACTAAATTCTCTTTTTGCGACTTTACATACTCTCTTATCTTGCCTGTCTTCTCTTCTTCGCAACCAGACCGCCTGTAAGCACTGCCGCGAGAAGGAAAAGGGAACCATAGACGGGAAGCCCGCCCAGATTATATCGGCCGGTCCATACGCAGAATCAGCTTCAGCATATTGCCCGCGGCTCTCTGCAGTTCCGCCAGCGTCAAAGGATAGGGAACTTCCCCCTCCTTCTTTCCAAGGGCATTCAAAATATCGTCGACATCCTCCTGACTGCCAGGCATGGTCAGGTCATTTCCAGCCTTGACACAGCCTGACGCATAGGAATCGCCATACTTTCTCTCACTGGAATTACCGCCGGGATCCAACTGCCCCATACTGCCTGTCGTCCCCCAGTCCGTCATGATGATTCCGTCAAATCCCCACTCATCTCGGGCAATGGCCGTCAGAAGATCGTAGCTGTTTGCCGTATGCTCCCCATTGATCAGGTTATAGGAAGTCATAATCGAACAGGGGTGCGCAGTCTCAACCGCAATCTGAAAGCCCCTGAGGTAGATCTCGCGAGCAGCCCTCTCACTGACATGAGAGTTGACATGATTTCGATTATCCTCCTGATTGTTAAAGGCAAAATGCTTGATCGTCGTGCCTGCACTCTTATGTTTCTGCACGCCCAGGGTATCGGCCGCAGCGCATTTCCCGGTGATCAGCGGGTCCTCTGAATAATATTCGAAATTGCGACCGCAGAGGGGAGAGCGATGAATATTCATGCCGGGAGCAAGCCAGAGGTCGACACCCAGCTCTTCCATCTCCTCACCCACAATATCGCCTGCCTCTTCAATCAGATGCAGATCCCAGGTCTGTGCCAGGAGCGTCGCGATGGGAATCGCCGTCGTGTATTGATAGTAGTCTATCGCGTCAGCGGGTATCTCCGGCTTGGGAGCCAGAGTCTCCAGAAACTCAAAGCCTGGGATTGCCATACCGGAGGTCAGGACATTCCCCTTCGTATCTGCCTTGAAGCTTTTGGACAGGCGAAGTCCTGCCGGCCCATCCGCAGTCACCAGATTGCGAACTCCGCAATCATCGATCAGAAGAGATGTCGTATCCCCGGCCGCGCCGACAACCGCAGTCGATGATGCGCCGATCTGAGGACCTGAGGCACCAAACTGTCCTCGCTGACTTCCGACGCAAAGAGCGGCCAATTCCTCCGGACGCAGCTGCCCGAGGAAATCCTCCAGACAAATCTGCCCCTCTCTCACCTGCTTTAAAGTCAACCGCCTTGTCTGCGCCGCACGCAGGGGAATCTCTTTCGGTAGTTTGGAATAAGTCACCCTGCGGCTGTCTATCTCCTCTGCCATAAGCTCCAAAACCAGGGCATTGGCAATCTCTGCCTCCTCATCAGGATAGGAATAGGGCCTGACACCTGTTCTGGACAGCTCCTGCATTCGGCAATCCAAAGGCAGGCGATTGGACAGGTGTTCCGTAACTACTTCCCGATCCAGGTGAATCCTTGCGACAACCCGGCTGTCTCTGGAGTGCTGACCAAGGCGGATCAGATAATCTCCGGACTCCAGGATCCAGGCGGCCTTCTCCTCATCATAGGAAGCCAGCGATCTGGTTGGGATCTCGATAGACAGATCCTGATAAGCGCCTGGCTCTAAAAGGGTGGATTTGGCATAACCCCTCAACTCCTGGTAGGGCTTCTCCAGCCTTCCGGCGGGCGCGGAGACATAGACCTGCGCCAGACCCCGGCCCGCATAGCGATCTCCCGCATTGATTATTCTTACCTGCAGACGAATGGTATCCCCATCAAGCTCGATGTCATTTGCCTCAAGTCGGAACTTCGTATAGGACTTACCATAGCCAAAGGGATATTGCGGGGTCACATTAAAACTGTCATAGTACCGATAACCTACGTAAATTCCCTCGGTGTAGTACTCATCATCCAGATCTCCATTCCGATAGCTGAAGCTGTCGGCAATCGGCGTATCTTCATAATTGACCGGCCAGCTTGTGGTCAGATGACCAGAGGGTGTTTCCTTTCCGGTCAGAACATCGGCCAGAGCATAACCCCCATAATTGCCGGCCTGGGACATAAGAAGAACCGCATCTATCCCCGGAATGGATTTGATTGCCTTCATATCAATGACCCCGCCTACATTAAGAACCAAAATCAGATTCTCATATGCGACGGCCAGCTTCTTCAAGGCCTCAATCTCCTCTTCGAAGAGATAATATTGTCCCGGATCAAGCCGGCGATCCGCTCCCTCTCCTGAATTCCTTGAGAGGACATATATGGCCGTATCTGTCAAATCCGTCTTGATATCGTCATCCTCAACAGACACAATTGCCGGCTCAATAAAAGGGTTCGTGAAAATATCCATAATTGCGCTCTGACCATTCCCGCGCAGGTTGGCAGTGATTTTCTCCTGATACTGGCGCAGCGCGGCTGCCACATTCTGACAGTCGCGATCAATCCACTCCTTCGTGACAACCTGATAACCGGCATTCTCCAGTCCCATCTCAACGTTGACGATCTCACGGCTGTTGACATCGCCGGATCCGGTCCCTCCCTTAATCGTGCGCCGCGCTCCATTGCCATAGAGAGCGATATTCCCAGATGTCTCTCGCAGCGGAAGGGTACCGTTATTCTCCAGGAGAACCATTCCCTGGCTTGCAATTCGCCGAGAGCGTTCTCCGTTGCGCCTCTCCCTCTCAGAGACCTCTGGACTTCTGCTTGCATAAAGTTTCGCCATTCCTCACCTCATTTCTAATCTACCTCATTGTTCCGATATGATTTCCTATATGATATAGAATTTCCTCCATAAAAACTTCAGTTTTCATAAACGATGAAATGATCTCTCACGGATATTGCTTTGATATGAATAAGAGTAACACAGAGTCCTGTAAATTTACCTGTAAACTTTGAGAACTAACCCGCAAATCGTTTGAAATACAAGGATATTTGCAGGAGAACAGATACTTCTTTGGGCTTGTTTTTCATGAGGAGGGGAAAGTCAATGTTGCTCTGCACCCGTGTGGGAAAACAGATACAATCGCAAAATCTCCTTGATGGGCTTCGACGATCTGTTGGACAATCAGCAGCCCAAGTCCATGCCTCAAATCAAGTCGTTCATCTGTGCTTTTCATATAATGAGGCTTTTCTTCCATCTCCTGCAGTTTCTCCGCAGACATTCCTATTCCGTTATCTGTAACCGCCAGGATAAGTTTATTGTTGGATATTGCAAGAGAAAGGCAGATTTCACAGCCCTGCGGATTGTATTTCATGCTGTTCTGAACAAGGTTGTTCACAGCTCGTAAAATCAATCTGGTATCACATTTTAATACAGTATTTTCGGAATCAGGAGTAATCTCAATTCTGATATGATAGCTGTCGGCAACTCCTGTATTCAACAAGTCAGCTACATAGGAGCGCAGTAATTTGGATAAGCGAATTTCTTCTTTATGAAGCGGTTGCATTTCATATTCCAACTGCGATACTAAATTCAAATCCCTTACCAGCTCTTTGATCTTTACGCTTTGTTTCCGTACGATTTCTGCCTGTTCCCGAATGGTCCTGCTGGCAGTTTCATTTTCTGCAATGCGGCCCGCATACCCCATAATCATGGAGAGAGGTGTGCGGATGTCGTGAGAAATACCGCTGATCCAGTTTGCGCGTGCCTCATTTTGTCTGTTCAAAATAGAAGAAGCCTTGGTCACGCTACTGGCAATTTCCGATAGTTCGCCGCTGATGTGAAGGGAAACTGTTTTTCCGTCCGCTAGAGTTTCTATAGCAGACACAATCGGTTCGGTGCTGCGAACGATTTTACGTTTAGAAAAATAATAGGCCAAAAAGAGACATAGAACATCCAATGCAAACATTCCCAATGCAAAGACAGGGAATCGCCTGAGTATAGCAATAGAATAATAATTGCTGGTGAGTTTTGTATAACTGTCTTTTGGATACCCCAATATCAGCAGCCCGTCATCGGTGTTCCAGACAAAAACCGGGTAATCCTCAATATATCCTTTTGAAAACAGTGCAACATCTTGGATGGTATAGCTTTTCGGTACTTCATCGGGCAGATCAATCGACCAATAACATTTTCCATCTGCGTTTAGATAAAGCGCCCAAATATGATTCTGCCGGAGCTTTTGCAGCGCATTTTCCGACACTTGTTCCGGCGTGGCGGCAGCAGCAGTCATTTTCAACATGGATTGCGGAGATGAATCTCCATAATCCTCGGTCACCATCTTTTGAAATGTCAAAGTGAATATTACTGCGTTAAGCAACAGCAATATCAAGATAAAGGCGGCAAAAGATATGAGGTGTTTCGATATATAATTTGCAAATGATCTCATAACATCACTTTCTTGCTGTCAATTTGTAACCTAACCCTTTAATCGTTATCAGGGACACAGGCTTTGACGGGTCGGTTTCGATCTTTTCCCGGACGCGCCGGATATGAGCATTAAGGCTGTTTTCATAGCCAAAGGGATTATCTCCCCATAGCGCTTCACAAAGCGCATCCACGGTAACAATCTTTCCTTCATTGTGGGCAAGTGTTTCGAGTAAGGTGTGTTCTTTGGCGGTTAAGGAAATAATTTCGCTGCCCTTATGAACTTCGGCCCGGCTAAAATCAATCGTACATCCGTCTAAAACAAGCAGCGGCGCATCCTCTTTATAGGCGCGACGCAGTACCGCATAGATACGCAGTAATAATTCCTGCGGCATAAAAGGCTTTGAAATATAATCATCTGCACCAAGACCCAAGCCCGATAATTTATCTGTTGCCTCGTCTTTTGCTGTCAGGAAAATGATCGGTACATTACTAATCGTACGGAGCTGCTGCATCAGAGAAAAGCCGTCTCCATCCGGCAGCATGACATCCAGAACAATGAAATCAGGATTTTCTTTTTTTGCGATTAAAATAGCCTCTTTGACAGACGCAGCCGTAAAGATCGTTTCAAATCCTGCATCTTTCAATATATCCGTTACCATCTTCAATAACTCCTGTTCATCATCTACCAACAGGAGCCTCTTAGTGTGCAAAAAGGAATTGTCCATAGCGTTTTCTCCAATCTGATTCCCTGATTTTCATTATATCATCGGCGTATATTCTGCGGTCTCATCCCTTAAAAAGTAAGGTAAAAGTAAGGACGGGAGAATGTAGATGTCAGGTTGCAGTTATACCATAAAACCATAAAAGCATCGAAAGGAGATATTTCTATGGACTATATCATTACAACGGAACAGTTGACAAAGAAGTATAAGAATTTTACTTCGGTCAACAATGTTTCACTTCATATTCGCAAGGGCAGCATTTATGGTTTCCTTGGTCCCAATGGCGCGGGAAAATCCACAACTATGAAAATGCTGCTGGGCCTGACGGCACCGACAAAGGGCAACTTTACCATTGATAATAAGCAGTTTCCGGGTGATCGGATTAGCATTCTCAAAGAAATCGGTTCTTTCATTGAAGCGCCGTCCTTCTATGCAAATCTGACCGGTCGGGAAAATCTCGATATTATTCGTCGCATTTTAGACTTGTCGAAAACCGATGTGGAGGATGCCCTGGACCTGGTAGGGTTGACCGAATTCGGTGACCGGCTGGCCAAAAAATATTCACTGGGTATGAAACAGCGTTTGGGTCTTGCCGGAGCACTTCTGGGGCGCCCGCCAATCCTGATTCTGGATGAACCTACCAACGGTCTTGATCCGTCCGGTATTCACGAAATCCGCAATCTGGTAAAATCCTTGCCCAGTCTTTATAACTGTACGGTGCTGATCTCGTCCCATATGTTGTCTGAAATCGAATTAATTGCGGATGATATTGGTATTCTAAACCACGGACGACTTTTGTTTGAGGGAAGTATGAATGATCTGCGTCAATATGCCCTGCAATCCGGTTTCGCTGCGGACAATTTGGAAGATGTTTTCCTTTCTATCGTTGAAAAGGACAATACAGAGAGAAAACGGAGGGCTAGATTATGAAAATTCTGGCAATCGAACTTCGGAAAGAAAAGCGTACCGGCGTGATTCCTGTCCTGCTGGCTGTTGGTGTTTTGGGAGCCGTCTACGCGTTTGTTAATTTCCTTGTGCGGAAAGAGGCACTTCTAAATCTTCCGCTGGCTCCTATGGATGTCCTGCTTACCCAGCTTTACGGCATGATTCTGGTTTTGAATCTGTTCGGTATCCTTGTTGCTACCTGCATAATCTACAACATGGAGTTTAAGGGGAATGCTGTCAGGAAGATGTATATGCTTCCTGTAAGTGTCCCGACAATGTATCTATGCAAATTTTTACTTCTGACGGTTATGTTTTTGCTTGCAATCGTGCTGCAAAACTTGACGCTTGCACGAATCGGCATGGCGGATCTGCCGGACGGAACATTTAAAATGGGTGCCTTGCTTTGCTTTGCCGGATATTCTTTTATCACATCCATGCCGGTGTTGTCCTTTATGCTGTTGGTTTCCTCGCGTTTCGAAAATATGTGGGTGCCGCTTGGCATTGGTATCGCCGGGTTTTTAAGCGGTATGGCTCTTGCAAATTCCGATCTGACTCTTCTGTTGCTGCATCCTTTTGTGGTCATTCTCAAACCGGCGGTAGCCATGAGCGCCCAGCCTGATCCGACGGTTACACTTGTCGCTTTGGCGGAAACACTGTTTTTCCTTGCCATGGGTTTGTGGTTGGCGAAGTATAGACGCTACGAGTAGGAGGAATGAGAAAATGAGCTTTTGTGATTTACTCAAAATCGAGTTTATAAAAGTAAAACGATCAAAGATCGTACCCCTGATCTTTATTGCACCTCTACTAGTGGTTACAACCGGTGTTGCAAGCCTAAGCCACCATTTTACCCCGGAATCTACAAACGCATGGTCTGCCATGTTCATTCAAAGTACACTGCTTTATGCGTATTATCTGTTACCACTCAGTATGATCGTTGTCTGTGTGATGATTGCAGGTCGGGAAACTGGAAATAATGGTATTCTGAAAATGCTGGCTTTGCCAATCAGCCGATATGCGCTTTCCATTGCCAAGTTCTGCGTGCTGGTATTTTATCTGTTCATGGAAGTAGTGGTCTTTCTTGTCGTCTTCCTAATTGCCGGGATGCTTGCAACACAGACAATGGGAGTGACAGAAGCCTTACCGGTCCTGTATCTGCTGCAACGGTGCCTGGGCTTGTTTCTGACAATGCTGCCGAGCATTGCAGCTATGTGGGCAATTACTGTGCTGTTTGAAAAGCCGATTCTTTCTGTGGGATTGAATTTGTTACTTATTATTCCTGGCGTATTGGTTGCGAACACGCCGCTGTGGATTGTTTACCCGTATTGTTACAGTGGTTATCTTGTATCTTGCTTGCTCTATGACTTTACGGCAGAAACATCCGGCGCTGCTTTCGAGATGCTTCCCTTCCTGCCATGTGCGGTTGTAATGTTTGTTCTGTGTTTCGTATTGGCAGTTACCCAGTTTGGGAAAAAAGAAATGAGGTAAATTATCAGAAATCACGGGTTATAGGACAAAACGTGTTGATGGCTAATCCCATTGATCATAGAATCTGTCCACCTTATGGAAATCGCTCCAAACAATAGCATCTCCCCATATCGAAAGATTTTTTTCTAGTTTTTGCTTCTCACTCATCTTTTTATATATGGCGGCAATG
>NZ_JAQT01000010.1:0-95488 GCF_000524295.1 Shuttleworthella sp. MSX8B | reverse complement strand
GAAGCGCGGAGCAATCCGGTGATCATCAAGGAATTACGACACGCCCCTGCATGAGCATGAAGGCACGGTCTTCAACGGCCAGGCCAAGGCCGACACCAATTACACGGTTCGCGGAATCATGAGACCAATCCCCTGAGCGGGAAGACCATCCGCTTCAGCTTTAACTGGGAGGCAGAGCAGCTGCCCTCAGGCGCGGATGCGATCAATCCGACCAGCAAGGATATCAGCTTCACCCTCAAGTATAAGGCTGCCCCCGCACCCAAGCCTGAGCCCAAGCCAAACAAGCCTGTGGCTCCTGTAAAGGATACCAAGATTGCGCCCAAGACGGGCGACCAGACTCAGCTTCCCATCTACGCGAGCCTCGCAGTCGGCGCGCTTGCAATCGGACTGTTTGCATTCGCCAGAAAGAGGAAGGCTGACAGGTAATTGCGCAGATCCGGCTGATTATGCGGATTCAGTTGATAACAAAGATCGGCTGATGGCACAGATCATCGGATACAAACAAAAGCATAAAATCGCTGAAGGCTGACTTGCCATACCTGCCTGTTCCCATGAGCGGAGCAGGCAGGGGCGGTCAGCCTTTTTGCAGGTCTTTTAGCATTTGTGCAAAATAGACAAATTCATCCCCGATTTTTTTACATGAAAACTGTTAGCAGGAGCTAATACCAAAGAAAGCCGCTAATTTGGCCGATTTCAAGAAACGATTGTGCATCATATTTATTTTGATTTCCTCTTTTACATAAAATCTCCGGGAAATCCTTTTGAAATTTGCATTTTTTAATATAATTGATTTTATGTAAAAGTTTGCGGCAATAAGATAAGAGTCTGCCCTATAAGGCGGACTTCGGATTGCTTTACAGCGAAAGGGGTAGTGAAAATGTTTTTTCAGGTTTACGGTGATTTGTCCCTCTATCAGGTCCTGGGCTGGATTCTGGTCTTCGGAGGACTCATTCTCTTCAACGAAATTGAGCGCAGATCTAAAATCGGCGGCTATGGGATTTTTGTCGGACTTTTGGCCGGTCTGTCGATATACTTTATTGCCATCTATGTCGGAGCCGCGCAGAAAGCCGAGTGGGCGCTGAATAACCCGACCTATATCCATATGAATTCCTGGTTCCACTATGCCAAGCTCTATGCCGCTTCTGCCGGCTGTATCGGCTTTATGCTTCTCAAGTACAAGAAGGGAATCGGAAAGACCCAGTGGTTTAAGGCATTTCCTTTTCTGATTGTAGCCATCAATATTCTGATTGCTGTGGGAAGTGACTTTGAGTCCGCCATTCGCGGTTCCATGGCTTTAGCCGAGACAGGGAGCAGATGGTGGCTGTCCTCTGAGGGAGTCTGGCTCTATGGCGGCTGGTGGAACTGGGCTAACGGAATTGCCGGCCTGATCAATATCTTCTGTATGACCGGCTGGTGGGGAATCTATTCTTCCAAGAAGAAGGACGATATGCTCTGGCCCGATATGACCTGGGCCTATATTTTGGCCTATGACATCTGGAATTTTGAGTATACCTATCTGAACCTGCCCACGCACTCCTGGTACTGCGGCTTCGCCCTTCTTCTGGCGCCCACGGTTGCCGCTATCTTCTGGAACAAGGGCGGCTGGATTCAGAATCGGGCCAATACCCTGGCGACCTGGTGTATGTTCGCCCAGGTATTCCCGACCTTCCAGGATGCCTCTGTCTTCTCGGTTCTTCCCGTGCTCTACGCGGACGGTTTCATGAGGACCGATGTTCACCCGGCTACGGCTGCACCCCAGGTCGGCGGAATGGTCGCTGTCTTATCCATCCTGGTGAATCTGGCATTGCTTTTGGCTATCATCAAGAGGTCTAAGAGAAGCGGAATCAATCCCTATCGGGGAGAGATCTGGAAGGGAACAAGGGACTTCGATGAGGCTATGGCGAGAGCGGAGTGACTTGCCCGTGAGCTTGCTCTTTGAGGTCATTGATGGGAGAGGACTGACGAGAGAATTTTCACTTATGAAGTTTTGAAGCGTCAATTGAGTTACAGAAAAGATCTGCGGGCTTGTCTGAAGCATACGCGAGCCTGCGGATCCTTTTCTTATGAAAGGGGTTTTATATGTCGTTGAACCGACCGGACTACATCAGGGATGACGGACCGATCAGAGAGCCGATTGTCAGGCTGGCCAAGATGATTACAGATCGCGTGCCGCAGCACCTTGGACTGACCAAAATCACAAAAGAAGATCCAGAGTACTGGGCTTTAGCCGCGATTGCTACAGACCAGGAGGCCAAGATCGCCCTGGAGATGGGACTCCGCAAGCCGAGAACTTTTGCGGAGATCAAGCGACTGAGCGGACTGGACGACAAGACCCTGGAGGATTGTCTGTCTCATATGTCCTACACGGGGCTTCTGGAATATCACTGGGAGAACCTGGATGGCAAGAACCCCGGACATGAGAAGCGCTGGCAGGTGCCTATGTTTGTGCCCGGAGTCGGAGAGTTCACCAACATGAATGCCGACCTTCTGGAAGAACACCCGGAGTTAGGCCGCTTCTTTGAGCGGATGACCTTTTTGCCGCTGGAGAAGGTGACCCCTATGGTTCCCCCGGGAGGAGCCGGTATCGGCATGCACGTCATTCCCGTCGAGAAGGCGATCGCAATGGAGGATCATTCCGTCTCCATTGAGCATATCAGCCACTGGCTGGACAAGTACGAGGGAAAGTATGCCGCTTCTCCCTGCTCCTGCCGCATGTCCAGAAAGACCTATGATGAGGGCTGTGCCGACGATCCGGCGGACTGGTGTATCGCGGTAGGGGATATGGCGGACTATGTGGTGGAGACCAATAAGGGCGGCCGCTATATCACGAAAGAGGAGGCCTTAGAGATTTTCCAGAAGGGAGAGGATAACGGCTTCGTCCATCAGATTACCAATATTGACGGAGAGGATAAGATCTTTGCGATCTGCAACTGCAATGTCAATGTCTGCTACGCTCTTAGAACTTCCCAGCTCTTTAATACGCCCAATATGTCAAGGTCCGCCTACGTGGCCCATGTAGACAAGGAGAAATGTGTGGCCTGCGGACGCTGCGTCGAGTACTGTCCGGCAGGGGCCCTGAAGCTGGGACAGAAGCTCTGCAGGGCGGATGGAACAGAGGTCAGCTATCCGAGACAGGTCCTTCCCTCTGAGCATAAGTGGGGAAAGGAGATGTGGAATGAAAACTACAGGGATGACAACCGGGTGAACAGCCATGAGTCCGGCACCGCTCCCTGCAAGACTGCCTGCCCAGCTCATATCGCCGTCCAGGGCTATCTGAAGATGGCGGCGCAGGGGCGCTATCAGGAGGCTCTGGCTCTCATCAAGAAGAACAACCCCTTGCCTGCCATTTGCGGAAGAATCTGTAACCGCAGGTGCGAGAGCGAGTGTACCAGAGGAAGGGTCGATGATCCGGTCGCAATTGATGAGGTCAAGAAATTCCTGGCCGATCTGGACCTGAAGGAAGAGACCCGTTATATCCCAAAGAAGGTTGTTCCCGCGACAAAGGGCCATTTTGACGAAAAAATCGCCATTGTGGGCGCAGGCCCTGCCGGACTCTCCTGTGCCTTTTATCTGGCGCAGATGGGGTACGCGCCGACCATATTTGAGAAGAATGCCATGCCCGGCGGGATGCTGACCTATGGGATCCCGTCCTACAAGCTGGAGAAGGATGTCATCCTGGCCGAGGTTGAGATTATCAAGGCCATGGGAGTCGAGATTCAGTATGGGGTGGAGGTAGGTAAGGACATCAGTCTGGATGAGCTCAGGGCACAGGGTTACCGGGGATTTTACCTGGCGATCGGCTGTCAGGGGGGCAGAGGACTCGGTCTTGACCACGAGGACGCCGAGGGAGTGATGACCGCGGTCGATTTCTTAAGAGAGGTCGGAGAGAAGAAGGCATTTGACATCCGAGGAGATGTCGTCGTCATCGGCGGAGGAAATGTGGCCATTGATGTGGCCAGGTCTGCCGGCCGCTGCGGGGAGGCCAAAATCTCCATGTTTTGTCTGGAGTCCAGAGAGATCATGCCCGCCTCCTCGGAGGAGATCAAAGAGGCCGAGGAGGAAGATATTCAAATCAATCCCGGCTGGGGACCCAAGGAAATTCTGACAGAGGACGGTCGGGTCAGCGGGGTCGTATTCAAGCGCTGTATCCGGGTCTTCGATGACCAGCATCGCTTCGCGCCCGAGTACGATGAAGACGACACCATGACAGTCTCCTGCCGCCATCTCTTCTTATCCGTAGGCCAGTCCATTCTCTGGGGAGATCTGCTGGCGGGATCCAAGGTAGAGCTGGGAAGAGGACAGGGGGCAGTGGCTGACCCGGTCACCTATCAGACGGCACAACCCGATATTTTCGTCGGAGGTGATGTCTATACAGGCCCAAGCTTCGCGATTGACGCCATTGCTGCCGGAAAGAAGGCGGCGACCTCTCTGCACCGCTTTGTTCAGCCCCACTCTACACTCACCATCGGGAGGAACCGCTGGGAGTTCAACATGCTGGACAAGGACGACATTCGCATCGATGACTATGATCACGCGGGACGTCAGGAGGTTCACTATCAAGAGGGGAGAGATCCCGAAGGCAGGGACTGGAAGAAATCCTTCCGTGAGTCAAAGCTGACCTTTACGGAGGACCAGGTCAGGGCGGAGACCGCCCGCTGTCTCTCCTGTGGAGCCAGCATTGTCGATCCGAATCGCTGTGTCGGCTGCGGCATCTGTACGACCAAGTGCGAGTTCGACGCGATTACAATTCACCGTGACCGGCCGGAATGCTCTGAAATGCATGTGGCGGAGGACAAGATGAAATATATTCTGCCCTATGCCGCCAAGCAGGCCATCCATATCAAGTTTGGAAAGAAGAAATAAATGCACGAGCTCGGGGTCGTATTTCACATTGTAGATCAGCTGACCCAGGTCGCTGAGGAGAATCAGGTCGAGAAAATCAGCGCTGTCACCCTGCAGCTGGGAGAAGTGTCGACCGTCATTCCGGACTATCTTTTGGACTGCTGGCGCTGGGCGGCTGACAAGCGGGACCTTCTGCGCGGAGCCGGGATGAACATTGAGACCATTCCGGCTGTCTCCCATTGCAATGGCTGCGGGCAGGACTACGGGACAGTGGAGCATGGGAAGATCTGTCCCAGCTGCGGTTCGGATCAGACCTGGCTTGTTCAGGGCAACGAGTTCATTATCAAGGAGATTGAGGCGGAGTAGCTGGAAGAGGACAGGTCGGAGAGAAAAACGACTGGAATCCGCCCGGCCTGACTGTTATGATCTGTTAGGATAAGAGAACCGCAGATGAGACAAGAGAAAGTGTGACGACTTGATCGCAGAAGTTTTAAGCCGGGTTAGAGCCTGCATGAGAGAGGAGGGAGTCAGTTATTATCTGATTTCTTCTTCGGACGAGCATGCCTCCGAGTATGTGGGAGACTACGACAAGACCAGCCTCTGGCTGTCCGGCTGCAGCTCAGATAACGTTCGCATTCTGATCAGTCAGACAAAAGCCCTTCTCTGGACAGACGGCCGCTATTTTATCTCCGCGGCCCAAGAACTTGAGAATAGCGAATATGTTCTCATGAAATCGGGCCAGACCGGCGTTCCAAGTCTGTGCGACTATCTGGACGCCAGCTTGAAGGAGGGAGATTGCCTGGCATATGACGGGCGAACCTTTTCTTACGCGGAGGGGTTACAATACCACAATCTGGCAGAGAAACATGGATGTGAATTAAACAATCGTTTTGCGCCCCAGGACAGACTCTGGACAGATCGCCCGAATAGAGCCTCGCATCCGGTCATTGTCTTAAAAGAGGACCTGACAGGCGAGTCCTATGCGGACAAGCTATCCGGGGTCAGGGCAGCTATGGCCGCTAAGGGGGCCGACCAGCTGATTCTCTCCAAGCTGGATGATATCATGTGGCTGCTCAATATCAGAGGAGCAGATATTGCCTGTAATCCGGTGGCTCTTTCTTATTTTTGGCTGACAGACCGCGGGGCCTTTTTGTTTCTCCAGAAGAGTGAGATCACAGAGGAACTGCGTACCTATGCCAGAGAGCAGGAGATCACCCTGGAGGATTACAATGAGACCTTTGAGATCCTTTCCGGGCGGCTGGCGGATTCGGCAGCAAAAGATCCGGACTCAGCGATGACCGGCGATCAGAAGCCGATCAAACTCATGCTGGATCCCAGATCCTCCTCTGACGCTATGGTCTCACTGGCGGCCTCCTGTCTGGGAGCTGAAAACCTGATTCTGGCCGCCAACCCGACAGAGATGATGAAGGCCGTCAAGAATTCTGTGGAGATCTCTCATATCAGAGAGGTCTATCTGCAGGACTCTGTGGCTGTCTGCAGGTTTATCGCCTATGTAAAGAAACACGCGAGAGAGGGGTGCTTGACGGAGCTGTCAGCAGCTCGCTATCTGGAGGGCCTGCGTGCTGAACTGCCCGGCTATCTGGATCTCTCCTTTGAGACGATCTGCGCTTATAACGCCAATGCCGCTATGGCCCACTACGCGCCGACAAAAGACGACTGCGCCAGGATAGAGGGCAGAGGTTTTCTTCTGGTGGATTCAGGGGGACAGTACTTAGGCGGCACGACCGACGTGACCAGAACCATCTGCCTGGGGGAATTGACCGATTCGATGAGAGAGGATTTCACCACGGTTGCCGTCTCTAATCTCCGTCTTCTTTTTGCCCGCTTTATGGAGGGCTGCTCCGGTATGGTGCTTGACGCGATTGCAAGGGAACCCCTCTGGGAGAGGCATAAGAATTTCAACCACGGTACCGGGCACGGGATCGGCTATATTTTAAATGTCCATGAGGGACCGCAGGTGATCCGCTGGAGAGATCGAATCCCTGAAGACCGGACCTCTTTTGTCCCGGGGATGATCACCTCAGACGAGCCGGGAATGTATATCGAGGGGCAGTACGGGATTCGCACCGAGTCGATTACCCTCTGCGTGGAAGACTGCGTCAATGAATACGGAAGATTTCTCTGCTTTGAGCCATTGACCTATGTGCCGATTGATCTGGAGGGCTTGAAGCCGGAACAGATGGACGCTTCCGATATCGATAAGCTCAATCGCTACCACAAAATGGTATGGGAGAAGATCTCTCCCTTCCTGAAGGGGGAAGATCTGGAATGGCTGAAACAGGCGACAAGGCCGGTCTGCGCTTGAGAGATGACAGAGCTTTTCCTGAAATCTGTGTGATCATACTTTTGAAATGGATGCGTATCCAGGGTCTGGGCGCAGATAAGCATCCGGTTTTTTCCGCATGGAGTGAGTCAAGATGTCCAATGGCATGCTTTCCCTTCTGATCGTAGTTCTGATGATTGTCCTGGCCTTTAAGACCAAGCGAAGTCTTGAAGTCTTAACTCTGGGTTCTCTCATGTCTTTTATCGCTCTTTACCGGGGCAATTTTCTGACAGAGTGGATCAGTGCCATACAAAAGAGCCTCAGTGACAATGTTTGGATCTTTCTCCTCTGTGGTTTCTTTGGCTGTATAATTGCTCTTTTGGAGGCCTCCGGGGGCAGCCGCGGTTTTGAGAGGATCGCGGAGCGCTACTGCTCAAATTCCCGGCGGACCAAGCTGGCTTCCTTCCTCCTGGGAACGCTCATCTTTGTGGACGACTATCTCAATGTCATGACTGTGGGCATTTGTATGAAGAAGCTCTATGACAGACACAAGATTCCCAGGGAAATGCTGGCTTATGTTCTCGATTCCACGGGGGCGCCGATCTGTGTTCTTCTGCCCTTCTCGACCTGGGCGATCTTCTTCTCAGGCCTCTTCGCCAAAGAGCCCTGGGTTCAGACCCTTAAGATGGAACCCATGAAGGCCTATATACATACCATCCCCTTTCTCTTCTATCCGATTTTTGCGGTCATCTTGGTCTTTTTGCTCTGTATGGGCTGGATTCCCAATCTTGGGCCGATGAGGAGAGCATACGCCAGAACCGGCCGAACGGGAGTGACCTATGGGCGGGATTCCGCCAAATATAATATTTTAGATGTGGAGGAGGAGGACAAGGGCAATGTCTTTGACTTTTTACTTCCGGTCCTTGCCCTGATTATCATATCGACTGTGACGGGGGATGTGTTTCTCGCGGTGATTGCCTGCATCGGCATCTGTTTTGTCCTCTATATTCCCAGACGAATTTTATCTGTGGCGGATTTCACCGCGGTCTGCACGCGGGGCTTCGCGGATATGCTTCCGGTCCTTGCCATGCTTCTCGTGGCTTTTACCCTGCAGAAGGGACTGGCTGGTCTTGGACTGACGGATTACCTGCTGCAAATTATTGCGCCCGGGCTGATACCCCAGGTCTTCCCGGCGCTTGCCTTCTTTTTAGTGGCGGTTCTCACATTCACAACCGGTTCCAACTGGGGGATGTCCGCAGTCTCTATCCCGGTGATCATGCCCATGGGGGCGGCAGTCGGGGCTAATGTCATCTTAGCTATGGCGGCCATTATTTCCGGCGGCGCCTTTGGCAGCCATGCCTGTTTTTACGCTGACGCCACCCTCTTATCCTCCCAGGTCTCCGGCATTGAGAATATGGATCACGCCCTGACACAGTTTCCCTATGTTGTGATCGCCAGCAGTCTGGCCTTTGTGACCTATTTGATTTTCGGATTCCTTCTGCCCCGGTGAGAAAAGCCGGAAACCTTGCAATTGCCCGGGCACTTGTCTTAGCATAAGTGTGACGGCGCAGGAGAATTTCAGGGGGACGGCATGAAATACACATTGCAGAGAGAACTGTTGGAAGCCTATTATTCCGATCCCGAGGCTCATGATGCCTCCGGGAGAGAAGAGAATGAGGCAATTGAGAATTCGGAGCTGTCCTACCATGGTCAGCCGGTCAAGATGCTCTATCTGCCCAAGGCCTTTACAGAGGATGGGCTTGCCATTGTCCGATCCGCGGGAGAGACCATGTGGCAGATTTTAGTCAAGGTGATGCGCCGGTATATTGAATGCCCTGAATACAGGGTTCTTTTTGGCTTCTCTGAGGAATTGGAGGAGCTGATTTTGAATCTGCCGGGATACGACTGCCTTCTCCCCCTTTGCCGACTGGATATTTTCTGGAATGAAAAGAGCGGAGACTTCGCCTTCTGTGAATTCAACGCGGACGGAGCCTCTGCGATGAATGAGAACCGGGTTATGGGGCAGCTGTTTGCCCGAAGTAAAATCTGTCGGAATCTGAAAGATACATATGAGATCGAGGAATTTGAACTCTTTGATTCCTGGGTCAGAACTTTCCTTGCAATCTGTCGTCAGGATCCGCGGCTGAACATCCGTCTTCGCGATGTGACCCGGGAGAAGTCGATTCAAGAGAATATCTTCGGTCAGCCGGAGGATGTGATTTCGAGTGAGGGGTATGATCCGGCCAGCCTGCCTAATGTTGCCATTGTTGATTTTCTGGAAAATGCCATTAACCTGAATGAGTTTGACCGCTTTGTCCAGGCCTTCCGCAGAGCCGGCTGCCAGGCGCGGATCGCGGAAATCCGGGACTTGTCTTATGACGGAGAAAAGCTCTATACAGGGGACGGCATGCGGGTGGACGCCATTTATCGCAGGGCGGTGACGTCAGACATCATGGATCACAGGGAGGCGATCGGGGATTTTATATCTGCGGTCAGAGACAAAAAGGTGACTCTTGTGGGAGACTTTGCCACTCAGATTGTCCACGACAAGATTCTCTTTCGGATCCTGCACCAGGAAGAGACCATGTCTTTTCTGACGGCGGAGGAGAATCTCTTTATTATGCGCCACGTTCCCTTCACGGCGATCCTGGGTCCGATCCACGCGAACCGTGATGATATCCGCCGGCGGTTTAAGGAATGGATCATCAAGCCTGAGGATTCCTATGGGGCCGAGGGGATTTTCTACAGCGGAAATATGAAGCAGGAGGACTGGGAGAAGACGCTGGACGCCTGCTGCGGACAGGGCTATATCATCCAGGAGTATATTGAGCCCTACCGGACGCTCAACGCGGATTACTCCAAGACCTCATACGAGGGGAATGAATACCAGGAACAGGCGCTGGGACAGAAGAGCCCCTATATACACTCCTTCGCCAATATGACAGGCCTCTATCTCTACGGGGGCAGGTTGGCTGGGATCTACTCCCGCCTGTCTCCCGTAAATATTATCTCTGTGGAGGGAGATGAGCATGAGATGGTTTCTGTTCTGGTTCGTCCAAGGGAAAAAGAGAAATGAGGTAAATTAAAGACCTGCCTGTCAGAGAGGGATCAAAGATTTGCCTGTCATCTTCCCGACGCGGTCATGAGAGCACAGGTTGGGATTTGACTAGCATCGAGTCAGGGGAGTGACTTGGGCCAGGTGATTAGGCAGCCGGAAAAACGCGGAATGTACTTGGTCTGCAAATGGGGTAGAATAAGGACAGCAAGAGAAATGGGACATAACCGCCCATGAAGAGAGGAGAGGAAGATGAGTGATTTTTCAGAGTTGAGAGAGTCCCTGAGGGGCAGGGGAGCCGGGATGAATGAGTACGGCAATATCAACGGAGAGTCTGTCTATCTCTCCAGGGGGATTCGTCAGATTTTCCTGGGCGAGTCCTGCGAGCAGAGCCTGATTCAGGCGGTTCGCTGCTTCGAGAACCGGGACTTTGGCGATGCCGCCCTGCACCAGAAGAAGCAGAAGGAGGGGCATGAGTATGGCCGCTATGATATTGCTCCTCTGGGAAGGAAAAAGGGGGAGGACAGCGGCGTCTACATGCACAAGGCGGACGATGCCATCCTGGTTTACTTTGCCTTTGAGAGATAAAGGCACTTTGAGAAAGCAGGGTATTTTTGGAATTGAAGGCGCCTTGAGAGACCAGAGCGATTTTGGAATGAAAGGCACCTTGAGAGATCAGGTTGTTTTTGGAGCAAAAGATACTGTGAGAAATCAGGGCAAGGATAGATAAAGGGGGATGGAAAACATGAAAGTGCTTGTAGCGATCGATTCGCTGAAGGGGAGTCTGTCATCTCTGGAGGCGGGAAATGCCGTCGCGGATGGAATCGGCAGAGCCTGTCGGAATGCGGAGGTTCTGGTTCGCCCCCTGGCGGATGGAGGCGAGGGAACCGTTGAAGCGCTGGCGCTCGGAATGAATGGAAGAATCGAGAGGATTCTTGTCACAGGGCCTCTGGGAGAACCTGTTGAGGCAGTCTATGGCATCATTGATGACAGCAAAACGGCTATCATCGAGATGTCCGCTGCTGCCGGCATTACCCTGGTTCCCCGGGAGAAGAGGAACCCCCTGCATACGACGACCTATGGCGTGGGCGAAATGATTGCCGATGCCATTCAGAAGGGCTGCCGCAATTTCATCGTGGGAATCGGGGGCAGCGCGACGAACGACGGGGGCGTCGGTATGCTGCAGGCTCTTGGCTACCAGTTTTTAGATCAGGAGGGGAGACAGATTCCCCATGGAGCCAAAGGGCTTGCCGCCATAGACCGTATCTGTGATCAGAAAGTTCTGCCGGAGCTGGCCCAATGTCATTTCAGGGTGGCCTGCGACGTGACGAACCCTCTCTGCGGGGAGGAGGGCTGCAGCGCGGTCTTTGGACCACAGAAGGGGGCGACGCCTGCCATGGTGACTGAGATGGATCATTGGATGGCCCATTACGCTGCCCTGACCTGTGAGAAGTATAAGAGAGCCGACAGGATGATTCCGGGGACAGGAGCCGCCGGAGGCCTGGGCTTTGCCTTTTTGTCCTACACCAATGCCGTCTTGGAATCCGGAGTTAAGATTGTTCTGGAAGAGACGAAATTGGAGTCTTACGTCAAGGATGCCGATTTTGTCGTCACAGGAGAGGGACGGCTGGACGGGCAGACCGTCATGGGAAAAGCCCCGATCGGGGTGGCTCATATTGCCAAGAAGTACGGAAAGAGTGTGATCGCCTTCAGCGGATGCGTGACCGATGACGCCAACGTGTGCAACGAGCATGGGATCGATGCTTTTTTCCCGATTCTGCGCAGGGTCTGTACCCTGGACCAGGCCATGGACGCGGGAAATGCCCGCGAGAATCTTGCCGCGACGGCGGAGCAGGTCTTTCGACTGATCGTTTCCCTGTCTTGAGCAGGGATTGTCCACAGTCAGGATAAGAGCAGGGCTGTCAGTCGGTCGTTGTCCTCCGGCTTCATAAAGCAGAAGCGGATGTAGCGATCGGAGAGGAAGGGAAAGGTAGAGCAGTCCCGGATCATCATTTTCTGGCGAATGCAGCGGTCAAAGAGATCAGCCGCGTTTAAGGTGGGATCTTTGATGCCAAGGAGCATAAAGTTGGCCTGTGGGGCGTAGGGCCTGAAGCGGCCGGAGGTCAAAAAGAGCTGGTAGAGGCGCTTTCGCTCAGAGAGAATGAGATGCCGGGTCTTTTCTTTATAGTCTTCGTCGGCAAACATCAGCTGACCGGCTACGTCCGCGAGCGCGTTGATCATCCAGGGGTTTTTGACCCGCCGGATGGTGGAAATCATGTCGGGGTTGCCCAGGACGGCATAACCCAGTCGCAGGCCGGGGGCAGCGAAGAATTTCGATGTTCCCCGAAGAATGATCAGATTATTGTAGTCTCTGGCCAGAGGTACAGAGGATGACGCGGTGACATCAGAGGTGAATTCGATATAGGTCTCATCTACAAGGACGTAGGTTCCGAGCATCTTACAGGTGTCCAGGATCCTTCGCATCTGCTGGCGGGGAATCAGGGTAGAAGTCGGATTGTTGGGATTGCAGAGGATGAGCAGCTGATAGCCCTCGGCCAATTTGGCACAGAGATCCTCCGTGTGAAGAATAAAGTCCTCTTTCGCGTGGAGAGGGTAGTAGTGGCTGCTGCCCCCGCTCAGGCTGACAGATCGCTCGTATTCAGAATAGGTAGGACCAAGGATCAGGGCTCTTTTGGGATGAATAAAGTCGATGAAGAGTGAGATCAGTTCTGTTGATCCGTTGCCAACGACGACCTGTTCCATATCACATCCAACATATTGACTGATGCAGCGGCGAAGAGATGTGTATTCCCGATCGGGGTAGGAAGCAATGGCGTCGACATGTTCTGCCAGACCCCGGCGCAGTCTGGGAGAAATCCCCAGAGGGTTGACATTGGCGGAGAAGGAGATGATTTCCTCTTTTCGGATCCCATAGATCTGCTCAATTTTTTCCAGATCGCTTCCGTGAAAATGATCCTTGTGCTGAATTTGTTCCATGATCTGACTCCTTTGTCCGAGTGAGTATCGACTCCTTCGTCCGGGCAGGCGTTGCCTCCTCTGTCGGGCGAGCACTGCTCTTGTTCGGGCGAGCGCAGGCTGCCTGTGGCAGGAGGGCATTGCCTTGCGGCAGGCCCCTTCTTTGGCTATAATTCTAGCTGATGAAAATGCAGCGTTCAAGCGACGAGAATAGGAATAGATCAGGTGCGTAAGAGGATCTGGCGTTTGGCCAATGATGAATTTGATACCCCCAGTCCTCAGGTTCTGGTGAAACCTGACCGGATTGCAGTTGAGGCCGCTGAGGCAAGTCATATCAGCGGCTCTTTTACGGTCATCTCCTTAAATGAGATTCCTCTTCGGGGAATGGTCTACTCTTCCAATCCCTATGTCGTCTGCACAACGCCGCAATTTGAGGGACTGCAAAATGTGATCGCCTATGAGGTTCACTTGCCGAAGGCTCTGGCGGGGGACTGCCTGCGTGGGCATATGACGATAGTGGCGAACCAGGTCACGTTAGAGATTCCCTATGAGATCACATATACAGAGGCGAAGCTGATGTCCTCCATCGGCCAGATCAAAGAGATTCGCCAATTTGCTCTTTTAGCCCGGGATCACTGGCAGGAGGCCCTTAATCTTTTCTATTCGGACGCCTTCGCCCACTGGATTATAAGACAGGATCAGAGGCTTCGGCTCCTCTATCGGGCCTATCGAAGGGGGGCGCTCTCGGGGGTGAATCTGGAGCATTTTCTGGTGGATGCCGGACTCAAGGAAGCTCTTGTGTTCGGTCTGCCGGACGAGACCCGAAAGTACGCCTGGCTGCGGGAAGACCAGGAGGATCATATTCATCTTCTCAAGAGAGGCTGGGGGCATGGCGAGATTCAGCTGACTTGCCGGGGGGACTTTATCAGCCTGGAGAAAAAGAGGATCAGCTCTGAGGACTTCCTGGGGCAGACGGCGGATGTCCCCTATTTGCTGGACGCAAAGAAGCTTCGCGCGGGTGTGAATTACGCTGTCATTCAGATGCAGACCAATGGTCTGGTGCATCAGCTGTCGATCCAGGCGACGCGCAGGGACTTCCCATCTGCGATTCCGGGGATCCGTCAGAGCTTACGAACGCTGATCGTAAGGGTGATGCGCGACTATGAGTCCTACCGCCTGGGTCGAATGAGCAGGCCGGAGTGGTGCCACCGCTGGCTGCGGGATCTGGAGGACCTGCGCCGGCTGGATTCAGATCGGGATGTTTTCTGGCAGCTTCTGCAGACGATGGCTCTGATTGAAAACGGTCAGACAGAGGAGGCGCTTGATCTGATCGGGGGACTGAAGGGGAAAATTGCGGATAAAAACAGCCCGGAATGGGGTTTACTCCTCTATCTCTACTGTAATCTATCTGAGGATCGCCAGAATCGAAGAGAACTGATCCGCCAGATCGACGTTATTTTTCGGAGGCACAGGGATCGGGCGGACCTCTTCTGCTGTCTTCTGCGGACAGAAGAGAAGGAGGCGGCGGAGAAATATGCGGAGATTTCTGAAGAAGCCGCCCGCGTTCGTTCTCCTTTGCTCTATCTGGAGGCATATGATTTATTAAGAGAGGAGCCTTATCTGCTGACCGAGGCGGATGATTTCGCTTTTGGCCTCTTATCCTGGGTCAGAAGCCGCAGGGCTTTCACAGCAGCTCTGGTAGACCGCCTGGTCAAGATTCTAGCGACATCCAAGACCTGCTCGGCGGCCTGGACCCGTATCTTTATGGGGGCGGTCTGGGCCTATCCGAGCCGGGAGAATCTGTCTGCTCTGATTGCCTATCTGCTTCTGGAGCCCAATCGATCCGCCAGGGCACAAAGCTGGTATGAGAGAGCGGTCGATGAGGGGGTCAATGTCCCGGGGCTCTATGAGGCATACATGATGTCTATGCCCCAGGATGCCATTCGTCCCATTCCGCCTCTGCTGGCCCGGTATTTTCTCATTAATAACAGACTGCCGCAGGAGAAGCAGGCCCTTCTCTACGCGAACATTGTCTCCTTCCAGAAGCGGGATCCAAAGACCTATGAAGCCTATCGCAATTCTTTAGACCGCTTTGCGGAGCGGATGATGATCGAGGGACGAATCGACGATAACATAGCCATCATCTACAATGATTATCTGGATCGCATTACCCCGTCGGAAACGATCGCCAGAGCCATGGCTCCATTGCTCTTCATTCATAAGATCCTCTGTACGGCGGAGGGCTCCAGACGGGTGCTCGTCTATCACCAGGCGCTTACGGAGCCGGTGATCGCCTCTGTGGCAGATCACGCGGCTTACCTGCCCCTTTACGGAGGGGATCGGCTTTTGGTATTAGAGGATGAGAACGGCGCGATTACAGAGGGAGAGAAGCTGCTTGGCGTCGAGCCGCTTTTGGATATCGACCGCTTCTATGACAGGCTGGCTCCCCTGGCGCCGGACAGCATTCCCTATCTGCTTCATGGGCTCTCTCTGAACCCGCGGATGCCTCTGAACCGTCCACAGATGCTTGCCATGCTGTCCTCCTATAAGCTTCGTGAGGATTACCTGGCTCCCTACTATCCAGCGATGAGCGAGTGTCTGCTCGCCGCAGGGCAGGAGAGTGTGATCGAGGAACATTTCCGCAAGGTGACTGATCTGACGGGAATGAACCGGGACATGCGAAAATATGTATTGACCTCCTGGATTCACAGCGGGCAGTATCACAAGGTCTATCTGGCCCTGCAGGACTTTACGGTACCCGGTCTGGCTCCGGAAGATCTCGCGGGATTGGTCAGCGCGGTCTGCCTGGGAGAGGACGCTAGTGACAGCCGGGATTTTGGTCTGAGTCTCTGCGGATTTTTGCTGGACTGTGTTGGGGAGGGAGTATCCTCTGCCCAGTGGGAAGAAAGACTGATCGCCTTTATGCTGGAGGGCTTTGTCGGCACGACTGACCGCATGATGATCCTCTGGGAACTGGCCGGTGAGGCAAAGCTGGATCGTTTTGCCCTGGCGGAGCGCATTCTGGTGCAATCTCTCTATACGGAGGACATTCCAAAGGGCCTGTCTGAGGTCTTTGATTACTACAGAGGGCAGCGGCCGAACACTAAGATCATGGAGGCTTATCAGAACTTCTTTGCCCACCGCTACCTGCTGGATGTGGATCAAAAAGACCATGGGATTCCTGAGCATATTTTTTTCTACATCTATGATGAATATGCCAGGAGAAGATCTCCATCCCAGTCCTGTATGCTGGCCTTGATGAAACGGCTCTGCTATTCTAAGAAGCTGACCAATGCGGAGTTCGCTCTTTTGGATCGGCTGATCGGCCAGGCGCTCTCTCAGAGGATCCGCTTCTCCTTCATGCAGAAGGTTGACCACAGCCTGCTCATGAAGTATCAGCTCTATGACAAGGCTATGATTGAGTATCAGTCAGATCCCCAGCAGACGATACGAATCCGCTACTCCATGCCGGAGGGAGGATATCGGGAGGAACTGATGCCGGAGATCTACTGCGGCCTTTATGTCAAGCAGATGGTTCTCTTTCGAGGGCAGACCGTCGATTATCTGATTTGGGATGATTTGCGCGGGAAGGATCCGGCGGTCAGCGGTAAGATCAGCTGTCAGCTTGAGGCCAAAATCGAAGAGGAGGCGGCATACAACCGGCTGAACCGCATGGAAGACCTGCTTGGCCAGGGCAATCTGGAGCAGGGAATCGAGGAGATGATGGACTATCGCATGCAGGAAAATATTACATCCAAGCTGTTTTCCTTGCTCTAGGGGGGAGTCAATGAGAGATAATCGAATCTATTACGGGATTGACCTGGACGATTCTTATACCATGTTTTCCTACCTGGATTCCATGCACAAGGAGCCGCAGACCATGAGTCCGGTCCTTGGGAGCGGTCTCTATCAGATTCCAACCTGCATTGGCCGTCGCAGGGGGGAGGAGAGCTGGCTCTATGGCGAGGATGCCGTCAGGGCGGCCAGGCTTTTGGAGGCTGACCTGGCAGACCAGTTGTTTTCCAGAGCGCTTGCCGAAGAAGAGGTCTATCTGGAGGGCAAACCCTACCATCCCTTCGACCTTCTTCTGCATTTTCTCAACCACCTTATGGCACTGGCGCCCCAGCTCGCGGGGCAAATGGCCCTGGGACAGATGGTCTTTGTCCTGGACCGCGTGGACGCAAAGAGGGTCAGATTGATTGGCAGGCTGGCGGACGCCATGCATTATTCCAGAGAATTGATCCGGGTGATTGATCGAAAGGAGAGCTTTTACTATTTTGTCTTTCACCAGCAGGCCCAGATTTTTGTGGGCGATGTCGCTCTCTTTTCCTATCAGGACAATGTCATGCGATTCTGGCGTCTGCACCGGGATCAGAAGACCCAGCCCCAGATGGTGACCATTGAGGAGAAGAATCTGTCCGTCGATACGGAGAATCTGGATCTCTGCTTCGATCAGATCATCGATCAAAATTTTAAGGGGGATCGTATTTCTTCGGTATACCTGATCGGGAGCGGCTTTGAGGGAGACTGGATGAAGCTCTCTTTAAACCGACTCTGCAGAGGACGCAGGGTCTTTATCGGGAAAAATCTGTACACCAAGGGGGCGTGCTATTGCGGCCGCGTTCGGATGTCTGATGAAGCCTGGCCCTTTGCCTATCTTTCTTCCAATGATCTGAAGGTTAACGTCGGCCTGCAGGTCTTAAACCATGGAAAGAAGGAATTTCGTACCCTGCTTGCGGCAGGGGAGAATCGGTATGAGGCAAAGGGGACCTGTGAGGTTATCCTGGACAAACAGGCGGAGCTTGAGCTGTGGATCCAGGAACCCCGGCAAAAAAAGGCATATTTGCATGTGATTGAGCTGTCTGATTTGCCCAGGCGTCCACCAAGAACCAGCCGTCTTCGCGTTCAGGCCAAATCAAGGGGAGGTGAGGAAATTGAAGTGAAGGTCTTTGACCTTGGCTTTGGAGACTTCTATCCCTCCAGCGGACAGGTCTGGACCTATCAGATCGCTTTGTACAAGGAGGGAGGGGAAAGATGAGTGAATGTATTCTGTGTTCTTCTCCTCTGGCTGATTCGCCCTATCAGACCCAGGAGGGGATTCGCGTCTTCAGCCCTGAGGAACTGAGTTTCTATCTGGCCACGCACATACAGACACTGGATGAGACCTTTATGAGTCTGGAGCTCTGTCAGTGGATCGACACACAGGTGGGAATGCACGAGCTGGCGCAGAGACTGCGCAGGCTGATCCGCGACAAGGCTGCCCTGCACATTTTTGTGGGAACCCTGCTTCTTGACATAGGATATCTGTCAAGACAGGAGGTCCAGGAGATCAGCGGAACAATCGCTGCCCTGTCCGGCAAGGGGATGGGGGAGCGGCGAAAAATGGCCTGTGACCGTATGGCCGCCCTGGGGCGATATCAGGAGGCGATTCTTATGTACCGAAGCCTGCTGTCAGAGATTTCAGAAGCTACGACCAATCCGAGAATTATCGGGGATCTCTATCACAATATGGGAACAGCTTACAGTAGACTCTTCTTTTACAAGGAAGCGGGAGAATGCTTCGAGAAGGCCTTTCAGAGAAATGCCCGACAGGCCTCTTTGCGAGCCATGTTTTCCAGCTATTATCTGCGGGGAGACTTAGCTATGGTGGAGATACAGAGCCAACGCTACCATGTCGCGGAGGAGACCCTGGAGAGCATCGCGTCTGGAATTCGTGACCTAGCCAAGAGCACAGACCTGATCAGCTACGGGGTGGAATTAAACCGCATGAAGGAAGCCGGACAAGATGAGGTGTCCCGGGAGCTCTATCGTCTGGAAGACAAGTACGCAAAGGGAGCGATCTAGAGAACTTGTCACAGCTGATCTGCAGGACTTGTTACAGGCAGATCTATAGGATTTGTCACAGGCGGATTGACAAGACAGATCGGGCTTACTAGACTAATATGCTGTATTGCAATTGCAGGCAGTCGGCCCTGTGATTGCGTTGCGGATCGGAGATGAAAAATGAGTAAGATCAGAACGAGATTCGCCCCCAGTCCCACGGGGCGTATGCATGTTGGAAATTTGAGAACGGCGCTATATGCCTATCTTGTGGCCAAGCATGCAGGCGGAGACTTTATTCTCCGCATTGAGGACACCGACCAGGAGCGCTACGTGGATGGGGCGGTAGATATCATCTATCGGACCTTAGCCAAAACAGGCCTGATTCATGACGAGGGCCCCGATAAGGATGGCGGAGTCGGCCCTTATGTCCAGTCCGAACGTCAGGCGCAGGGCATCTACTTAAAGTATGCCAAAAAACTGATCGATCGGGGAGAGGCCTATTATTGTTTCTGTACGCCGGAGCGCCTGGCCAATCTCAAAGTCAAGGTGGGAGATAAAGAGATCGCCATTTATGACAAGCACTGTCTGCATCTGACTCCCAAAGAGGTACAGGCCAAGCTGGATGCCGGCATTCCCTATGTCATTCGCCAGAATAATCCGAGAGAGGGACAGACTTCCTTTGATGATGAGATCTACGGCCATATCTCTGTGGATAATGCGGAATTGGATGATATGATCCTGATCAAGTCGGACGGGTATCCCACCTACAATTTCGCCAATGTGGTCGATGACCATCTGATGGGGATTACCCATGTGGTCAGAGGCAATGAGTATTTGTCCTCCGCTCCCAAGTATAACCGCCTTTATGAGGCCTTTGGCTGGGAGGTTCCCACCTATATTCACTGCCCTCTGATTACCAATACGGATCATCAGAAGCTGTCTAAGAGAAGCGGCCATTCCTCCTATGAAGATCTGATAGCGCAGGGGTTCCTCTCAGATGCCATTGTCAATTACGTGGCTCTTCTGGGATGGAGTCCGGAGGAGAATCGAGAGATTTTCTCCTTAAAGGAGCTGGTTTTGGCCTTTGACTATCACCGTCTGTCCAAGTCTCCCGCGGTTTTTGATATTGAAAAGCTCAAGTGGATGAATGGAGAGTATATCAAGGCCCTGCCCTTTGATACATTTTATGAGATGGCTCTGCCCTACCTGCGGGAATATGTCAGGGGAGAGTATGATCTGCGGGCGATTGCGTCTATGGTTCAGTCCCGCATCGAGATCTTCCCGGACATCAGGGAACATGTGGATTTCTTTGACGCCGTTCCGGACTATGACGCGGATATGTACCAGCACAAGAAGATGAAGACCACGCCGGAGAACTCCCGCAGGACTCTGGAGGAGATCCTCCCTCTTTTAGAGGCCCAGGAGGATTACAGTAATGAGGGACTTTTTGAGGCCTGTAAGGCATTTGCCAAAGAGCACGGATACAAGAACGGTTATGTTTTCTGGCCTCTTCGAACGGCGGTCTCAGGCAAGCAGATGACTCCCGGAGGAGCGACGGAGCTCATGTCGATCCTTGGAAAGGAAGAGACGATCGCCCGTATCCGGGCGGCTATTGAGAAGCTGAGCTGAGTCTTACATTCATCATGCTTTTGCAGAGGAGATAAAGAGAGTCCAACAGCAATGGGCAAGTGAGCTCAGAGGGAAACATGCAAGTGCCTTCAGCAGCGGTGGGTAATGGGATGCACTGGCAACAATAGGCAATGAAATGCGGGCTCTTGCAAGTCGATACATAAGATGTTATAAATAGGTTTAGTCCTTCCCAAAGGGCTAAGCCTTTTTCATTTTCGGATGCCTTGTGTTTTTCTGTTTCCATTTTCGCATTTCGATACTTTCTCTTCTTTGCTTTTTGTTTCTATATGCTCTATGCTCTTTCTTTTTTCGTTTTGCAGCTTTTTTAGAAGGGATTTTTTACTGATTTGAATATGTTTTTCGTGTGTATTTGAGACTTTTTTCATCCACGGGAAATAGCTCTTTTCAGAAGGTGTATGTGCTGATTCGCCCTTTTCGGTACTTTTTTGTACTCTTGCGCGCATTCTATATCCGGTCTATGGAGGTGATTTTCTTGCTCGATATAAAACAGGAGGAGGCGGTTTCCTTTTTTGAGGGAGTCTGCCTGACGATCGCCGGGCCGGGTTCCGGAAAGACCGGCGTTATCATCCGTCGGGTCGCGAGACTGATTGAGAAGAGGAAGATCCCGGCAGAGCAAATCCTTGTGATCACATTCACCAGGGAGGCTGCCATGGAAATGCAGAATCGCTTCCTGTCAGTGCTGGGAACAGAGGGGATCCCCGTTGTCTTCGGGACCTTTCACTCTGTGTTCTTTCGAATCCTTAGGGAAGAGCGGGGTTATTCAGCTGACAGTCTGTTGAGTGAGGAGAAGCGCTTCCTTCTGGCAATGGAGACCCTTGATCAAATGGGGATCCGGGCGGACCGGCGGAAGATAGAGGATCTTTTAAAGAGACTGGATGGTCTGTCGCAAAGAGAGACGGATCTAATCACTGGCACGCAAGACCTGGAGAGGAGTGTGAATGAGACAGAAAAGGAATCTGATCTGACGGAGCAATTCGCCCGAATTTATCGGTCGATGAAAAGGCGGGATAAGGTTCTAGACTATGGGGACATGCTATCTGAGGCCAGGATACTCCTGGAGGAGAATCCGGCGATTCGCGACAGGTGGTCCCATCGCTTTCGGATGATTCTTGTCGATGAGGCCCAGGATATGGATGCTCTGCAGTTTTCTCTGGTACAGATTCTTGCGGAGGGATGGGGAAACCTCTTTCTGGTGGGCGATGATGACCAGTCAATCTATGGCTTTCGCGGCGCAAGGCCCGGACTTCTTTTGGACATCCGATCGACCTATCCGAATGCGGTTATTTTGCATTTACAGACCAATTATCGTTCGACCCGGTCTATTGTCAAGGCGGCAAAGCGGCTGATTGGTCACAACAAGATGCGCTATGCCAAGAGCATTCGGCCAGACCGAAAGGAGATGGGAAGGATTGTGGTAAGGCGTCTTAGAAATCCAAGGGAGGAGGCGGAGCGGATTGGAGGCCTTCTGCGAAAGCGCAGGGGAGAGACCGCGGTTTTGTTTCGAACCAGGGCCCAGTCCACTGAGCTGATACGGGTCCTGCGGCAGGAGGGGATTCCCTTTTATATGCGTCGAAAGGAGCGCAAAGTCGCCGGGCACTGGTTGACACAGGATATCATTTCCTACTGCAGCCTTGCGCTGGGACACAGGAGGAGGGAGGATCTTCTTCGGATTTTAAACAGACCCTGTCGTCAGCTGCCAAGATCCTGTATTGAAGAAGAGACCTTTGAGTGGGGGGAACTGGGGAGGCGATTGAAAGAGCATCCCGGGCAGGCAAAGCAATTTCTGGAACTGGAGAGGGATATGGCTTTTCTCGCATCCTCTTCCCCATACGCCGCCCTGACATATCTTTTTGGGAAGGTCGGATACCGGGCATTTTTAGAGGAATCCTACAGGGACAAGAGGAGCGAATGGGATGAGATTGAAATGCTGCTTGGGATTCTTATGGGCCTGGCCAGGGGGATCCGGGGCAGGGGCAAAGAGGCTCTTAAGAGTTATATAAAAACACTCGAAGAAGAACGTCTGCTGCCTGAAGCAGGAGGGGCAGATCAGTATGACCAGAGGAAAAGAGGGATGGGGGAAAATGAGATTTTGGCGCAGAGCGATAACCGGGCGCCGCCGGTGGGACTTTTTACCTTCCACGGATCCAAGGGGCTTGAGTTTGACCAGGTTCACATCATGGATGTCAACGAGGGGATTACGCCCTCTTCACGAGCCAGAGGAAGGGAGGCCCTGGAGGAGGAGCGGCGGATGTTTTATGTCGCGCTCACCAGGGCAAAGAGAGAGGTATATCTCTACTCCTGTCTTGAAATGGGCAATCAAAAGCTCGCTCCTTCCCGTTTTCTGGCAGAGATACAGGAAAAAGATCAGGATGAGGGATAGTCCCGGTCTGCTAACTGTGTGAAGTAGCGATTGACTCGATCGTACTCCTCATCCGTCTGAATGTTATCGATGGAAGGATTGCCATCTGCGTCTTCCAGGTATCGGTAGATGTAGACCATGCTGTCGTCGATGGGGTCTCCGTGCTCGTCGACAGGCATGAGAACAATGTAGTCCTGGCTGTTAAGCGTAAAAATAGTTAGAATTTCACAGTCCAGATCCTGATCTTCTAACTCTATGGTCACCATGACATCATCGTCCTCATCTTTCGGACAGGGAGTGTTTATATTCTCATCAGACATGGTCTTCTCCTTTATGACTCCTGTGAATTTGTTTCAGTTTCACAGCGCCTATTGATTCACTTCAGCTTCACTGTTCTTGCAGGTTTGCTTTCGTAGATTGTCTCAGATTATAGGGGAAGGAAACCGGTATTTCAATGTCTCAGGGCGGTTAGTATTGGAAACGCCGCATGACTGACAGCCATGACAGCAACCATCAAATGCAATGACAAATGACATAAGATAGGATTTCTCGTATAATTCCCTCGAAGGATTTCAATGAGGAGGATAGAATGTGGAATTGGCTGGGACATCTTCGGACCATTCACCATCACAAAATGCTGGTCATGCGGGGGTGCTTTGCGCTTGGACTCTACCGGCAGGGGTTATTCCACGATTTATCCAAATACTCCCCCACGGAATTTCTGGTCGGAGCCAAATATTACACCGGCTCTCACAGTCCCAATGACGGGGAGCGCAGGGATCGGGGATATTCTCTGTCCTGGCTCCATCACAAGGGAAGGAATAAGCATCACTTTGAGTACTGGATTGACTATGCTGTCGACGAGCATTCCGGCCCGGGTATGGTCGGAATGAAGATGCCTGTCAATTACGTGGTGGAGTCTTTTGTCGATCGGGTGGCAGCCTCGAAAAACTATCAGAGAGACCGGTATCAGGATGATTCCGCCTGGAACTACTACCTGCGGGGAAGAGATCATCTGACCATTCATCCGCAGACCCAGGCCCTCCTGGAGTTTATGCTTTTCTTTTTAGCCAGGCGGGGAGAGGCCAAAACCTATTCCTATATTCGCCGGGTGATTCTGGCAAACCGCAGGGATTTTGACGCCTATCCGAGTCTGCCCAACTACGACCTAAAAGAGGGGAAGCTCCTTGAAATGACAGAGGAGATGCTGCCGGATTGATCTGTGATTCGTGAAATTTAGATATTTATTGAGGGACAGCCGTCTGGGAAAAGGAAACCTGTCAGCTGTGGAAGTTATCCAGCAAATGCCGCATATCAGCCGGCAGCCTGCTCTCAAAGCACATCTGCCGGCCACTGACGGGATGGGGAAAGCGCAGTTTCGCGGAGTGCAGGGGCTGACGGGAGATATCCTGATAGACCGGATGATAGAGGTAGTCGGCGGGGAGGGGGTGGCCGAGATAATTCATATGAACTCGGATCTGGTGCGTGCGTCCTGTTCCAAGCCATACCCGCAGCAGAGAATATTTTGCTCCCTCCTGTATGATTTCAAAGTCTGTCAGGGCAGTCTGGCCATCGCTGGCGTTTACTCTTCGCTCTAAGACGGAACCCTCTTTGCGCGAGATGGGAGCCCAAATTCGTCCGCCGATCATTTGCCCGTCGGCGTCATATCGCATCTTAACAAAGTCCCTCTTTGTCAGAGAGGAATCTGCAGAGAAAGACCCCTCTACAATACAGAGATATTCTCTGTGGATCTGCCTTTTGTCAATCATCTGCCTGACGCGCGCCGCCGCCAAACTGTTTTTGGAGACAGCGACCAGACCGGATGTGTCCATATCAAGCCGGTTTGCGATGCGAAAGACAAAGGGGATTCCCTGTTTTTGGTAATAATATAAAACGGCATTGGCCAGGGTGTCCTTCTGATGGTTCATCGAGGGATGAGATGGCATGCCGGCCGGCTTGTCGATCAAAAGGATGTCCTCGTCCTCGTATATAATATTCAGCGGCAGATTTACCGGAGCGAAGGCGGATGATTTCCTATCCTCCAGGATGATCTGAATTCTGGAGCCGGCGGGGAGGGGCTGCCAGAGGACCGGTTTCTTCCCGTTGACCCGATAGTCCTGCTCGCCGGACCGAAGGGCAGCGACAATGGACCGGGGAAAACGCATTTTTTCCCGCAGCCAGTCGTAAATGCTGTCATAGTTAAGTTCATTTTCGTAAGTCAGTATTCGTCTCATCCCGCTTATCCTAACAGATATTCGCCATAATTTCATGGCATGACCTTTCGCTGATCTGTACTGATCTGACATAAGATCAGAGATTTTTTCGCTCTGCCCTAAGGGGCAGGTCTGACTCCGGCTAGGAGCGCTTATGTACAGTCAAGTAAATACTGCAATTATACGGGGGATTGATTCTCAGCTGGTGCTGGTGGAAGCAGATGTCTCTGACGGAATGCCCCTCTTTGAAATGGTGGGTTTTCTCTCCGCGGAAGTCAAAGAAGCCAGGGAGCGGGTCAGAACATCCCTGCGCAATACCGGCTTTCAGCTGCCCATCAAGAGGATCACGGTCAATATTTCGCCGGCCTCCATTCGCAAATCCGGGACCGGTTTTGATTTGCCGGTCGCGATTGCTATTTTGGCGGCGATCGGAGTGATCGGCCAGGAGCGGCTGGCGGATATCATTACTGTGGGAGAACTGGGGCTTGACGGGAAGATCAATCCTGTCAGCGGGGTTCTGCCGATTATGATGGAGGCCAAGAGAGCCGGTCTGACCTCTGCTGTCATCCCCAGGGCCAATCTGCGTGAGGCAGCCCTGATCGACGGTCTGCGCTTGCTTTCGGTCGATCATCTGGAGGATGTCATCCGGTATCTGGGCGGCAAGTGTGAGCTGAGACGGGAGAGAGAAAAAACAGGGGAATTCACTTCTCGCGCAAGGCAGAGCAATCATCCTGCCGAGGCTGAAATCTATGATTTTAAGAATATCCGCGGGCAGAAGAGCCTTCGCAGGGCATGTGAAATCGCGGTCAGCGGCGGACATAATCTGCTCATGATCGGGCCGCCGGGGGCAGGCAAGACAATGGTGGCCAGGTCCATCCCCGGTATTTTACCGCCCATGACCAGGGAAGAGGAGCTGGAACTCTCTAAGGTTTACTCCGTCTGCGGGCTTCTGACAGACGGGGGACAATTGATGAAACGAAGACCCTTTCGCGCGCCGCATCACACGATTTCTCCGGCAGGCTTAATCGGAGGAGGACTGATCCCCAAGCCCGGAGAGATCTCTTTAGCCAATGGAGGGGTCCTCTTTTTGGATGAGCTGCCGGAATTCGACCGGGCGACGATTGAGACCCTGCGGCAGCCCATGGAGGAGGGGCGCGTGCGTATCGTACGGCAGCAGGCGGATGTGGAATACCCGGCGGATTTTATGCTGGTTGCCGCTATGAATCCTTGTCCCTGTGGTTATTTCCCCGACAAGAAGAGATGCCATTGCAGACCTTCGCAGGTGAGAGACTATCTTGGGAAAATCTCTCAGCCCCTCTTAGATCGCATTGATCTCTGCGCAAATGCTTCTCCGGTCTCCTTTGACGACTTGATCAGGGAGGAGGCGGCGGAGAGTTCGGCAAGTATTTTAGACAGGGTCCTTCAAACCAGACAGATACAAAAGAAGCGTTTTGCGGGCAGCGGGATTGTCTGCAATAGTCAGATTCCTGCCTCTGAACTCAAAAAATACTGCGCTTTGGGAACAGAAGAGGAGAATTATCTTCGGCTCTGCTATGAAAGGCTGGGATTGACGGCAAGAGGATACGGGCGTCTGCTTCGCGTCGCGAGGACGATTGCGGACATGGCCGCGAGCGAAAGGATTCATAGGGAACACCTGCAGGAGGCCAGAATCTATCATGGTCTGGATCGAAACTATTGGAAGAATGTCTGAGGCGGCGAATTTACGTGGGAATTCATGTCGATGAATTCGTGCAGGGATTTATGCCGGCGAGTCGATACAGGGATTTGTGAGGAGAAAGCAAGTGTTGGAATACAGGGAAAATGCGGAAGCCGAAGGGCCATACCGCTACTGGATGACCTGCCTGAGCGGGGCTGGACTGGGGAATCGGTCCAAGAGGCAGCTCCTGGATTGTTATAAGAGTCCCTCAGCTGTTTACCGGGCCAGGAAAGAGGAACTGGACAAGCTGGGATTCCTTCGGCAGAGGGAAGTGGATGCCCTCATATTCCAGAGGGAGTCCTGGGATCTGAGGGAGGAGTACGAGCGGTTTTTAGGAGCGGATATGGGGCTGGTCACACTGGATATGGAGGGGTATCCGGCAAATCTGCGGATGCTTTACGACGCCCCGTTCGGCCTCTTCTTCCGGGGAAGAATCCCCTCCGGGGTGAGCGGCGGATCCTCCAGGCTGGCCGCGGTCGTAGGTTCCAGAACGCCGTCTGCGTACGGAAAGAGGGTGGCAGAAGACCTGTCTGCCATACTGACTGATTATCACTATCAGATTGTCTCCGGCATGGCCAGGGGCATTGACGGAATTGCCCAGACATCCTGCCTGGACACGGGTGGTCAGACAATCGCGGTTTTGGGCTGCGGAGCTGATATTGTTTATCCCAAAGAGAACTGGATCCTCTATGACCGCATTGTGGAGACGGGATGCCTCTTCAGCGAGTATCCGCCGCAGACGGCCCCCTTGTCCCGGCATTTTCCGGCCCGAAACCGGATTATATCCGGGCTGGCGTCTGTGGTCCTTGTCATCGAGGCGAGGAGAAGAAGCGGATCTCTGATCACCGCGGATTTTGCTCTGGAGCAGGGAAAAGACGTCTATACTCTTCCGGGGCGAATTACCGATCCCATGTCTGCCGGCTGCAATGAACTTTTGCACCAGGGCGCGGCCCAGCCCATCACAGACTATGATCAGCTGATCGACGACCTGGAACTGATTGCGGGAATGGGACATTTTCAGCCCAGAGAAGATCTTCGCAGACTTCCGCCTCTTACGAGGGAGCAGGAGAAGCTCTACCAGTGCCTTGACCTTTATCCGATGGATCTGGACCAGCTGGTGAAAAGGAGCGAACTGGACTATCTGCAGGCAGTACGGGTTTTAACGGAGCTGTGTGATCTGGGAATCGCTGTCGATTCTTCGCACAACCAGTTCCTGAAATTGCGTTGAGAGTATTTTCGCGAACACATGATGATGTCGTGATAAGAGAACAGGATGACTCAGAAATGAGAACATCAAATAACTTTGCAATGCGAACCCATGATAACCTCGCAATGACAACATGGGAAGGATCTCGTGGTGAGAACACCGGCTTGAAAATACAAATTTGCTGTTGTATGATTGCCGCATTGCAGCCGCTTTTGGATCCTGTTGTTTATTTTATATAGAAGGAATACTCTGGTCATGGCAAAGAATCTGGTTATTGTGGAGTCCCCCACCAAGGTCAAGACAATCAAGAAGTTTTTGGGAAAAAATTACGAGGTGATGGCATCACAGGGACATGTCAGAGATCTGCCCAAGTCTTCTCTGGGAATCGATGTCGATCATGATTTTGAACCCAAATATATTACGATTCGGGGAAAGGGACAATTGCTGGCAAGCCTGCGCAAGGAAGCCAGGAAGGCCGATAAGATCTATCTGGCGACAGACCCTGACCGGGAGGGGGAAGCCATTTCCTGGCACCTGCTTGCGGCGCTCAATGTGGATCCGGCCAAGCCTGTTCAGAGAATTACCTTCAATGAGATTACCAAGAACGCGGTCAAGGAGGCGATCAAGCACCCGCGTGAGATAGATATGAATCTGGTCGACGCGCAGCAGGCCCGCCGTGTTCTGGATCGTATGGTTGGATACCGCATCAGTCCCCTGCTCTGGGCTAAGGTTAAGCGGGGTCTGTCAGCCGGTCGCGTTCAGTCGGCGGCTCTTCGGATTATCTGTGATCGCGAGGAGGAGATCGAGGCCTTCATTCCCAGGGAATATTACACGCTGGATCTCTTCCTCAAGGTCAGGGGACTGACCAAGCCCCTTGAGGCCCATTACTATGGCGACAGCAAGGGCAAGAGAGAAATCAAATCAAAGGATCAGCTGCAAGAGATCACCTCTTCTCTAAAGGGAGCGGATTTTGTCATTGAGTCTGTCACAAGAAGCAAGCGAGAGAAAAAGAGTCCCCTGCCCTTTACGACATCCACTCTGCAGCAGGAGGCATCCAAGTCACTGAATTTCGCTATTCAGAAGACCATGCGTATTGCCCAGCAGCTCTATGAAGGTGTCGATATCAAGGGGAGCGGCACGGTTGGTCTGATCACATATCTGCGCACAGACTCCACCCGCGTGGCGGATGAGGCCCAGGCTGCGGCCGCCTCTTTTATCCAGAGCAGCTATGGGCAGGAGTACTGCAAGCGCTATCAGGCAGGCAAAAAGTCGGAGTCGGTCCAGGATGCTCACGAGGCGATCCGTCCCGCGGACCTGACCAGGATGCCGAGTCAGATCAAGGACTCTCTTTCCAGAGATCAATTTCGGCTCTATCAGTTGATCTGGAAGCGCTTTATGGCCTCTCAGATGGCGAATGCCGTTTATGAGACGACCAGTGTAAAGATCGCCGCGAAAGACACAGTCTTCTCAGCGTCAGCCAGTCGTCCGGTCTTTGACGGGTATACCCTCATCTATCTGAGCGAGGATGATAAGGACCAGGTGGACAAGCAGAATCTGAGTAAGATCGACCAGGACAGCAGGCTGAACTTTCAGAGCTTTGAGGAGAAACAGCATTTTACACAGCCGCCGGCCCACTTCACAGAGGCTTCTTTGGTGCACACGCTGGAGGAGCTTGGTATCGGCCGCCCATCGACCTATTCACCGATTGTCTCAACTTTGCTCAAGCGCCGCTATATTACCAAGGAGGGGCGCAGCATCTATGTGACGGAGCTTGGGCAGGTCGTGAATGACATTATGAAGGAGTCATTCCCAAGCATTGTTGATCAGAATTTCACGGCAAATATGGAGGGACTTTTAGACGGGGTAGAAGAGGGGAAGGTCGCCTGGAAGTCTCTGGTCAGGAATTTCTATCCGGACCTGGACGCCTCTGTCAAAAAGGCCGAGAAGGAGCTGGAGAAGGTAGAGATCAAGGAGGAGGTCACCGACGTCATCTGCGAGAACTGCGGGCGGCATATGGTAGTTAAATACGGACCGCACGGTAAATTCCTGGCCTGTCCCGGATTTCCCGAGTGCAAAAATACCAGGCCCTATCTGGAGAAGATCGGAGTTTCCTGTCCTCTCTGCGGCAGGGATGTCGTGCTGAAGCGGACACGCAAGGGAAGGGTTTACTATGGCTGCGAGAATAATCCGGACTGCGAATTCATGTCCTGGAATCGTCCGGTCAAGGAGGCCTGTCCCCGCTGCGGCAAATACATGGTGATCAAGGGCAATAAGATCGTCTGCTCAGACCCTGCCTGTGGTTTTTCCAAGCCCAAAGATGAAGAAGGATCATAAGGAACTGAAAGAATTTCAAAGGTCTCAGGTTACCTTTCGAATATTCTTTGGATAACCCCAAAAACATTCAAAGAAAAAACGACCTTTTGGTTGAATTGTCAAAAAATGATGTTAAAATATTGTCAAGAAACAAGTAGGGTCGTTCAGCAAAAAAGGAGGGTATATCATGAGTGTAGAATTGCTGGATAAAACCAGGAAAATCGGCAGACTGCTCCACAATAACTCATCATCCAAGGTGACTTTTAATGATATTTGCCTTGTCCTGACAGATATCCTGGAATCTACCGCGCTTGTTATCAGCCGAAAGGGAAAGATTCTTGGAGTACGCTATGGATCCGGAGGGGAAGAACTGACGGATGACTTGAGTAAGGAGATCGGTACCTTTATTGAGCCGATCCTGAATGAGCGTCTCCTGGGAATCCTCTCTACCAAAGAGAATGTGAATCTGGAGACTCTTGGAATTACCGGAGACACGATTCCAGACTGCACTGCGATTGTCACGCCGATTGATATCGCGGGAGAGCGCCTTGGAACCATGGTGGTCTATCGCTACCACAAGAGCTATGGAATCGATGACATTATCCTGTCAGAGTATGCCGGAAGCGTTGTCGGCCTCGAAATGATGCGGGCTGTCACAGAGGAGAATGCGGCGGAGGCGCGCAAGGAGCAAGTGGTCAAATCCGCTATCAATACCCTGTCCTTCTCTGAATTGGAGGCAATCATTCATATTTTCAACGAACTGGAAGGGGACGAGGGGATCTTAGTTGCGTCCCGAATTGCGGACCGGGTCGGGATCACAAGATCAGTGATCGTCAACGCGCTTCGCAAATTCGAGTCTGCAGGAGTCATTGAGTCAAGATCCTCCGGCATGAAGGGGACCTATATCAAGGTTGTCAATGACTATGTCTTTGAGGCACTGGATAAAATCAAGGAACAGAATGACAAGATCACGATTCGCTGATTGCAGAGGAGTCGGGACGGATTGTTTGTAAGCTAAGAGGCTGAGACAGGATCACAGATCTGTAAACGGTGTGAAATCAACAGGATTTGCAGGCCTGTAAACGTGGTAGAACGGGGTGCGAAACGAATGAGTTTTGCAGGCCTGTGATTGCTGTGAGCCGGATGTGAGACAGACAGAATTATGGTCTGTGGGTATGCGGTGAGACGAGAGGCTGGCCCGTGTGGTGAGACGGAAGGGGTGCCTTGACGTCTCGTTTTTTATTGTGCTAAAATTTGAAAGTTAGTTTATACAACACATGCGAGGACTTGAAAAATGGTGCCGTCAGATGGGTAGGCGAATGCTGAGATCTATGGTGATTTTCAGGGATGAATCGTGTGGAAGTTTAACCATGGAGGTAAGAAAATGAGTGTTGTATCTATGAAGCAGCTGTTAGAGGCAGGAGTCCACTTTGGTCACCAGACCAGAAGATGGAACCCCAAGATGGCTCCCTATATCTTTACGGAGCGCAATCAGATCCATATCATCGACCTGCAGCAGACAGTGCCGATGATCGATAATGCCTATAACGCGGTATATGATATCGTCTCTCAGGGAGGAACCATTCTCTTTGTCGGGACCAAGAAGCAGGCGCAGGACGCTATCGCCGAGGAGGCAACCCGCTGCGGCATGTTCTATGTTGACCAGAGATGGCTGGGCGGAATGCTCACCAACTTCTCCACCGTCAAGACACGTATTGCGCGCCTGAAGGAAATCGAGAGGATGAGAGAGAACGGAACCTTTGATCTTCTTCCCAAGAAGGAGGTCGCCGGTCTTGAGAAGGAGCTCGAGAAGCTCGAGAAGAATCTCGGCGGTATCAAGAATATGGACCGTATTCCAGACGCGATCTTCGTCGTTGACCCCAAGAAGGAGAGAATCTGTGTCAAGGAGGCCGAGTCTCTCGGCATTACTCTGATCGGTATTGCCGATTCCAATGCCGATCCCGATGAGCTCGACTATGTCATCCCCGGCAACGATGACGCGATCCGCGCCATTCGTCTGATCACCTCTACCATAGCTGACGCTGTCATTGAGGCCAAGCAGGGAACTGTGACTGCCGAGGCTGAGCCCAAGGCCGAGGACGAGGAAGATACTGAGGAGTAAACCCAGGTCGCAAGGATCAGATGCTTGTTATCAGACGCTAATCATATTTGAATGTTTGAATGGAGGATATTCATGGCTATTTCTGCAAAGATGGTTAAGGAGCTTCGCGATGCTACCGGAGCTGGCATGATGGAGTGCAAGAAGGCCCTGACCGAGACCAACGGCGATATGGATGCCGCTGTTGAGTTCCTGCGCGAGACGGGAGCTGCCAAGGCGGAGAAGAAGGCGAGCCGCATTGCGGCAGAGGGCCTCTCTCTTGTTTTCCAGAAGGACGACAAGACGGCCTCAATTGTTGAGGTGAATTCTGAGACGGACTTTGTCGCCAACAATGAGAAGTTCCGCGCTTATGTGGAGGATGTGGCTGAGCAGGCTGCTTCTTCCGACGCCCGCGACCTGGATTCTTTTTTGGCCGAGAAGTGGTTTAAGGATTCGTCCAAGACGGTCTCTGAGGAATTGGTGAACCAGATTGCCGTCATCGGTGAGAATCTGAAAATCCGCCGTTTTGAGAAGGTGACTTCAGACGATCTGGTCGTTTCCTATGTCCATGGCAATGGCCGTATCAGTGTTGTTGTCAACGCTAAGGCGGAGCTTGTCAACGATGAGGTCAAAGAGGCACTGCACAATGTGGCAATGCAGATTGCGGCTCTGAACCCCAGATATGTCCGCGACTCAGAGGTTCCCGGCGATTTCATTGCCCATGAGACGGAGATCCTCAAGGCCCAGATTGAAAATGATCCCAAGGAGGCCGCTAAGCCTGACAAGGTGAAGGAAGGCATGATCCGGGGTCGGATCAACAAGGAGCTCAAGGAAATCTGCCTGGTAGACCAGGTCTACGTCAAGGCGGAGGATGGCAAGCAGTCTGTCGCCAAGTATCTTGAGCAGGTTTCCAAGCAGGTGGGAGCCGCAGTTGACGTTGTCAGCTTTGTTCGCTATGAGACCGGTGAGGGTCTTGAAAAGAAGGAAGAGGACTTCGCTGCTGAGGTAGCTGCCGCAGCCAAATAAGGAATCCGTAGAAATTACTTCAAGAGGGAGTTGCCGGTGGGCGACTTCCTCTTTTTGTTTCAGGGGGCGATATTGCCGGTGGGCGACTTCCTTTTTGTTTTCAGCAAATACCAGTTATGGTAGAATGATTCCGATATCTGAGACAAAGGCAGAGGGGAAGAATCAATGAAACGAGTGCTTCTGAAGTTAAGTGGTGAGGCCCTGGCAGGAGATAAGGGCAAGGGCTTTGATGAGACGACCTGCGGGATGGTCGCGGATCAGGTCAGACAGCTGGTCGACTCCGGACTGGAGGTCGGGGTCGTGATCGGCGGAGGGAATTTCTGGCGCGGAGCCGGTAAGGCCAATATGGATCGGACCAGGGCCGATCAGATCGGTATGCTGGCAACTGTGATGAACTGCATTTATGTCTCCGAGGCCTTCCGCAATGTAGGGCTTGCGACGACGATCATGACTCCCTTTTCTGTAGGAAGCTTCACGGAGCTCTTCTCCAAGGACCGTGTCAATACGGCCTTCCGGCATAAGAAGGTTGTCTTCTTCGCCGGAGGAACAGGACATCCCTATTTTTCCACGGACACAGGGGCGGTTCTTCGCGCTGTTGAGATTGACGCGGACGGGATCCTTCTGGCCAAGAATATCGATGGGGTCTACGACAGTGATCCGGCGATCCATCCTGACGCCAGGCGCTATGATACGATCAGTCTGGAGCAGGTGCTTGCGAAGAAGCTGCAGGTTATCGACCTGTCCGCCTCTTTGATGTGCCAGCAGCAAAAGATGCCTCTTTATATCTTCGCTCTGAAGGAAGAGGGGAGCATCGTGGCTGCGGCTTCCGGGAATTTTCACGGGACGATTGTCACCGTTGATTGACAGGTTACAGATTTCAATGAAGGAGAGTATTATGGATAGTCGTTTAAATCCCTTTGAGGAGAAGATGAAAAAGAGCGTCAACGCTCTTCTGGCAGACTATGTTTCTATTCGCGCCGGACGCGCCAACCCTCATATTCTTGACAAGATTGAGGTTGAGTACTACGGGGCGCCTACCCCCCTGCAGCAGGTGGCCAATGTCTCTGTTCCGGAGGCCCGCATGATCCAGATTCAGCCCTGGGAGAGCTCCCTGCTCAAGGAGATTGAAAAGGCCATCAATATGTCGGATGTCGGCATTCATCCAACCAATGACGGAAAGACCATTCGCCTAGTATTCCCGGAGTTGACAGAGGACCGGCGCAAGGAGCTGGTCAAGGACGTCAAGAAGAAGGGGGAGAATGCCAAGGTCGCAATCCGTAACATCCGCAGGGACGCCATGGATGAATTTAAGAAATTAAAGAAGTCGGAAGACATGTCGGAGGACGCGATCGCTGATCTGGAGGATCAGGCGCAGAAGCTGACGGATCGCTATGTCAAAATCCTCGACCAGGAGATTGACAAGAAGACCCAGGAATTGATGACCCTCTGATCGCGGGATTTTATTGTCATGAGAACAGGGCCAACCGCTACGGATCGTTCGCGCAGAAAAGACGCAGACGCGATCCGGCGGTTGGTCTTTCCTGTTTGAGACTTTTTCAGGAGAAGCGCCTTTGGCGCACGCGCATCACAATCGATTGATTTTAGTGGAGAGAGGATATGGCAGTACCGGAGCACGTGGCAATTATTCTGGATGGCAACGGTCGATGGGCCAAAAGCAAGGGAATGCCCAGGACTTACGGGCACACCGTTGGAGCCAAGAACGTGGAGAGGATCTCAAGAATTGCCTATGAGACAGGCGTCAGATATCTGACCCTTTACGCGTTCTCGACGGAGAACTGGAGCAGGCCGGATGATGAGGTCAGCGCCCTGATGAAGCTTCTGACAACCTATTTAAACACCTGTTTGAAGACAGCCAGGCGGGATAATATGCGCTTGAGAGTCATTGGAGATATCAGTCGCCTGGAGCCCCCGCTGCAGGAGCTGATCAGAAGGGTGGAGAGAGAGACCTCCGTCTATACCGGACTGAACCTGACGATTGCGGTGAATTACGGGGGCAGGGATGAAATTGTCCGGGCCATGAGAGAAATGTACATTGATCTCACAGAGAAGGGGGCGGACGCGTCTGAAATTACCGAGGGACGACTGTCCTCTTATCTGGACACGGCGGATCTGCCGGATCCGGATTTGCTGATCCGCACCAGCGGAGAGCAGAGACTGTCGAACTATCTGCTCTGGCAGCTCGCCTATGCGGAATTTTATTTTACTCCTGTGCCCTGGCCGGATTTTCGCAGAGAAGAATTCCTGGAGGCGATTGCCGCCTATGAGCACAGAGAGCGCCGGTATGGTAAGATATGAGTTCAGGGGAGTTGGTTCTGCCTGAATCAGAGGCGAGAAGCGAGGGATTATGTTTCGTACCAGATTAGTAAGTGGAATTGTATTGCTTTTGCTTGCCCTGATCCTTGTTATTGCGGGCGGGCCGATTCTGGTTCTTTCTACCTGCGCTGTCAGTATCATCGGCATGTATGAGCTCTATCGGGTTTTTGATCTTGAGAAAAGTCTGCCCGCCAACCTGTCCTATCTGGTCTGCGTTTTCTATTATGGAAATCTCTATTTCGGCTGGCTCAGGGAGACAATGATGATCGCCATGATCTATCTGATTCTTCTTCTGTCGGTCTATGTCTTCTCCTATCCAAAGTATAAGGCCGGTCAGATCATGAAAATCTTCTTCGGCCTCTTTTATGTGGCCTTTTGTCTTTCCTTTATTTATCAGACCCGGTCCATTGCGGGCAGGGGAAGCTATCTGGTCTGGCTGATTTTTCTCTGCTCCTGGGGCTGTGACACCTGCGCTTACGCGGTCGGGGTTCTGATTGGAAAGCACAAGATGGCGCCTGTTTTGAGTCCGAAGAAGTCTGTTGAGGGCGCGGTCGGGGGCGTCATCGGATCCGCCCTGCTGACAGGGATTTACGCCAGTGTCCTTCGGCAGGCTCTCTCGGTAGACACAAGGGGGATCCTCCTCCTGTCCATGACCGCGGCTGTGGGCGCCTTGATCTCCATGGTGGGCGACCTGGCGGCCTCCGCTATCAAGCGCAATTATGAAATCAAAGATTATGGGAGGCTGATCCCGGGACATGGCGGAATTTTGGACCGCTTTGATTCGGTGATTATTACGGCGCCGATTGTCTTTTATCTGCTGTCGAATCTCACGCGCTGAAGTTTGTATTTCACGCACGGGAGGCTGAATCTCACGCTAAAGGTTACATTTCACGTGCGGGAGGTCAAGTCCCACGCATTAAGACGGCTTGCAGAGTTTCATCCCTGAGAAATAACAGAGCGGGCGCCTGGCTGAGAATGGGGAAAGACATATGCCGGGTGGATTAGATCCGCCTGATGCGTAACAGATGCTCCGGAGGAGAGTATAATGAAAAAAGTTGCAATTCTGGGTTCTACCGGATCCATCGGAACCCAGGCGCTGGAAGTGATCGCTGATCACGCAGAGGATTTCGAGGTGACCGCCCTGTCCTGCGGCCGCAATATCGAGCGATTGGCGCAGCAGGTCAGAAGCTTTCATCCGAAGCTCGTTTCCGTCGAAAAGGGGGAGGATGCGAAAAAGCTCGAAAACCTGCTCACATCCGATCCGGATGCGGGAAGACTCCCGGAAATCCACTCCGGCGTGGAGGGGCTCTGCGCTGTCGCGACAGAGGAGTCCGCGCAGATTTTGCTGACCGCAGTGGTCGGGATGATCGGGATTCGTCCCACCATAGAAGCGATTCGGGCCGGCAAGGACATCGCCCTGGCCAATAAGGAGACCCTGGTCTGCGCCGGGCACATCATTATGCCTCTGGCCAGGGAGAGAGGCTGTTCTATTCTCCCGGTGGATTCTGAGCACTCGGCCATTTTCCAGAGTCTGCGGGGGAATGAAATGAATCGAGTCAGGAAGATTCTTCTGACCTGTTCCGGTGGACCCTTTCGGGGGAAAAAGCGGGCGGATCTGGAGAAGGTCGGCGTCCAGGATGCTTTAAAGCATCCAAACTGGTCTATGGGCAAAAAAATCACCATAGATTCCGCCAGTTTGGTCAATAAGGGGCTGGAGGTCATGGAAGCCGGCTGGCTCTTTGGCCTTGAGGCGGATCGGATTCAGGTTCTCGTTCACCCCCAGTCCATACTTCATTCCGCCGTGGAGTATGAGGATGGGGCAGTCATCGGACAGATGGGCCTTCCGGACATGAAGCTTCCGATCCAGTACGCCCTCTATTACCCTCGCCGCCACCGGATGCGGGGAAATGAACTGGATCTGTTTTCGACAGGAGCCCTGACCTTTGAAAGGCCGGATACGGAGACTTTTTTGGGATTGCCCCTGGCCTGCGAAGCCATGCGGCGGGGCGGGAATCTTCCCACCGTCTTCAATGCGGCCAACGAGCGGGCAGTCTCCCTCTTTTTGGCGGGGAAGATCCGCTTTCTGGACATCTATGAACTGATCGCCCGGACCATGGAAGGAATTGACTTTGTGGCGGATCCCGGCCTGGAGGAGATTCTGATGGCGGAGCAGGCGAGCTGCGATTACATTGACGGCATTATGGATAAGTGAGTATATGAATATTGTTATTGCGATTTTAATCTTCAGTTTTATTATTATCTTTCATGAACTGGGGCACTTTCTAACCGCCCGCGCCTGCGGAGTCAAGGTCAATGAATTCTGCCTGGGCTTCGGCCCCAAGATCATCGGCTTTACGAAAGGTGAGACCCTCTATGCCTGGCGGCTGATTCCCTTCGGCGGCGCCTGTGTGATGGAGGGGGAGGACCAGGAGAGCGACAACGAACGGGCATTTGGCAATAAGCCGGTCTGGCAGCGCTTTCTCATCGTCCTCATGGGGCCTATGTTTAACTTTCTTCTGGCCTTCATTCTCTCAGCCATTTTGCTGGCAGCCATTGGAGTGATGAAGCCGAAAATCGGCGGGGTCATGGAGGACTATCCGGCCCAGGAGGCCGGCCTGGAGGCGGGAGATGAGATCACCGCGCTCGGAGGCCACCGGGTTTATTTCTATCAGGAGATTTCCGCATATGTCTTCTTTCACGGAAAAGAAGCGATTTCGGTGACTTATACCAGAGAGGGACAGAACCATCAGACAACGCTCATCCCCAGATACGATGAAGAGAGCAAGCGCTATCTGATCGGGATCCAGGGGCCAAGTGACTATGAGAAGCTGTCTGCGGGGCAGATTGCGGGCTATTCCTTTCATGAGATCCGCTACCAGATCTACAATACGGCCAAGAGCCTGCAGCTTTTGGTGACAGGTCAGGTCAGCCTGCGCCAGATCTCCGGCCCGGTGGGGATCGTTAAGACCATCGGAGATACCTATCAGCAGTCGGCAAGAGACGGGGCCTTTTATATCTTTGTCAATATGCTCTCGATCGCCATCCTTCTGACGGCGAATCTGGGAGTTATGAACCTGCTCCCCTTTCCGGCTCTGGACGGAGGAAGGCTGGTCTTCTTCCTGATCGAGATGATTCGGCGCAAGCCGGCTCCACAGAAGCTGGAGGGCTATGTCAATATGGCAGGCTTCGTTCTTCTGATGGGCCTGATGATTTTAGTGGTATTCAGCGATCTGTTCAAGATATTCGCTTAGGACACCCGCCGGCCGGCGGGGGCGTCTGAGACCTTGTGTGAGATGGGGTAAATCGAAGATGAAGTACAATCGGATGAAAACGCGTGAAGTAAAGATTGGAGATCGGGTCATCGGCGGCGATTATCCCATACTGATTCAGTCCATGACCAATACCAGGACACAGGATGTGGAAGCCACGGTGGCTCAGATTTTAGCCCTGGAAGCAGCGGGCTGTGAGATTATCCGCTGTACGGTACCCAATCAGGAGGCGGCTCAGGCTCTGAAACAGATCAGACGGCGCATCCACATTCCTTTGGTTGCGGATATTCACTTCGACTATAAGATGGCGATTGCGGCCATGGAGCATGGGGCGGACAAGATCCGGATCAACCCGGGAAATATCGGGGGCAAGGATCGGATCAGAGCAGTGGTCGACTGTGCGAGGGAGCGGGGAATCCCCATCCGCGTGGGCGTCAATTCCGGCTCTCTGGAGAGGGATCTTTTAGTCAAGTATGGTGGGGTGACGGCGGACGGACTGGTGGAATCCGCACTCGACAAGGCGGCAATCATTGAGGACATGGGATATGACAATCTGGTCATCTCCATTAAGTCTTCCGATGTCATGACCTGTGTCGCCGCCCATGAGAAGATCAGAGACAGAACGGATCACCCTCTGCACGTGGGGATTACAGAGGCGGGAACAATCACCAGCGGCAATATCAAGTCGGCCCTGGGACTGGGCTTGATTTTAGGACAGGGCATTGGCGATACGATCCGCGTTTCTCTGACGGGAGATCCCATAGAGGAAATCTCGTCAGCTAAGATGATTCTGCGGACCCTCGGTCTTCGCCGTGGGGGGATTGAGGTGGTATCCTGCCCCACCTGCGGCAGAACCCAGATCGACCTGATTTCTCTGGCGAATGAGGTAGAGGCCCTGGTGGCGCAGTACCCCCTGGAAATCAAGGTCGCTGTCATGGGCTGTGCGGTCAATGGGCCCGGAGAGGCCAGGGAAGCGGACCTGGGCGTGGCCGGCGGCAATGGAGAGGGTCTGCTCATGCGGCATGGGCAGATCATTCGCAAGGTAGCGGAGGAAGAACTCCTGGATGCTCTGCGGGACGAGCTCGAGCACTGGGAACAAGGTTGAGATAAGAGGCAGACAATGGCTAAGGCTTTTCAGGAGCTTTTTTCCAATCTGAAATTGAGCGCCGGACTGACGGGGCTCCTGGAAAACGCGCAGATTGAACGGGTGACGACAAACCGACAGCATGACGTCATGCGCATTTATCTGTCCTTTCAGGATCTGATTCCCAAGCGCAGGATCTGGAAGCTGGAGAAGGCGATTGCCAGCCAGTATTTTAAAGAGCAGCAGGTCGACGTCCGCATCATTGAGCGCTTTTACCTGTCTGAGGCCTACAACGCCAAAAATCTCTTCGCGTCCTATCGGGACAGTATCTATGAGGAAATCGAGCACCACAGTTCCATCCTCTATGGAATCATCAAAAAGGCTGATTTCACCTTTGACCGCGATGATCACCTGGAGCTGACCTTAGAGGATACGGTTTTAGCCCGGGGAAGAGAAGAGGAGATCCATAATATTTTAGACAAGATTTTCTGTCAGAGATGCGGGCAGACTCTGCTCATTGACATTGCCTATAAGCAGGCAAAGAGGAGCAGGTATCGGGCGGATACGGACGCGGTGATCGCCAACCGGGTGACAGAGATTGTCGAGCGTCAGAAGCAGATGCGGGAGAAAGAGGCGGCGGCAGAAGCGGCCCAGGGCCTGCCCAGTGAGGATCTGGGCCTGGGGCATCGGCCTCATCTGCAAAAGCAGACGGGGGGAGATAAGGGACAGAGTCCGGATTTCGCAAAGAGACAGGGAGAGACGGGAAAAAGGCAGGAAGGAGGACGAACGTCCGTCTACTATGCCGCCGGCGGTTCATCTGCCGACAGAGGCAAGCCCTCATGGAAGCAGGGGGAGAGAGGAAGCGCCTCCTTCAGAGGCCCCAGGCCCCTCAAGTACTCCTCGCGCGCAGACCTGATCTATGGACGTGATTTCGACGATGAGGTTACGCCGATCAGTGAGATCCAGGGAGCCGTTGGGGAGGTCTGTATTCGAGGTCAGATCATCTCCTGTGAGACCAGAGAGATCAGAAACGAGCGGACCCTTGTCAGCTTCGCCCTGACGGATTTCACGGATAGCATCGTGACCAAGCTCTTTGTGGCAAACGCCTATATGGAGGAGCTGGAAAAGGGACTGCACAAGGGAGCCTTCGTTAAAATCAAGGGAACGCCCTCTTTAGATACATTCGATCATGATCTGACCATGGGCTATGTCAAGGGAATCATGACGATTCCATCCTTTCAGACGATCCGCGCGGACAACGCTGCCACAAAGCGTGTCGAACTCCACTGCCACACCAAGATGAGCGATATGGACGGAGTCTCTGCGGTGGAGGACATCGTCAGGCAGGCCAGACATTTCGGGCACAAGGCCCTGGCGATCACGGATCACGGAGTAGTTCAGGCGTTCCCGGATGCCGATCACGAAATTGGCAAGGATCCGGATTTTAAGGTCATCTACGGGATGGAGGCCTATCTGGTCGACGATACCAAGACGGTGGTCACAGACGGGCTGCCGGGGCAGAGTCTGGACGATTCCTTCGTGGTCTTTGATATTGAGACGACAGGCTTCTCCGCCGAGAAGGACCGAATCATCGAAATCGGTGCTGTGCGGATGGAAGGTGGGAGGATCACTGATCGCTTCTCAAGCTTTGTCAACCCGGGCTGCCCCATTCCCTTCCGGATCACGGAGCTGACCTCCATACGCGACGATATGGTGATCGGATCGGCGGGGATCGAGGAGGTCTTGCCGGACTTTCTTGCCTTTTCTCAGGGGGCGATTATGGTCGCCCACAACGCGGATTTTGATATGGGATTTATCCGCCAGAACTGTCTGCGTCTTCATCTTGAGGCGCCCGCGACCTATATGGACACGGTTGCTATGGGGCGGTATCTCATGCCCTCTTTGCACAATCAGAAATTAAACACCCTGGCCAAGGCCTTGAAGATTGATCCGGGCCATCACCATCGGGCTGTGGACGACGCCGAGGCGACCGCCCATATCTTCGAGAAATTCATCCAGATGTTTAGAGACAGGGGGATGAACGAACTGTCTGATATCAATGCAAATGCCAGGATGTCTGATGAAGTCATCCGGAAGATGCATGCCAGCCACTGTATCCTGATCGCCAGGAATGATATTGGCCGTATCAACCTCTACAAGCTGACATCCCTGTCCCACCTGCGCTTTTTCCAGCGACAGGCCAAGATCCCCAAGAGCCTGGTCGAGCAGTACCGGGAGGGGCTGATTATCGGTTCCGCCTGTGAGGCAGGGGAGCTCTTTCAGGCTCTGGAGGGAGGCAGACCGCCGCAGGAAATCTCCAGGATTATCTCTTTTTATGATTACCTGGAAATCCAGCCGATTGGGAACAACCGCTTCCTTTTAGAGGCGGATAACGACAATATTCAGACCGAAGAGGATTTAAGAGATTTTAACCGTCGGATTGTCCGGCTGGGAGAGGACTTCCATAAGCCGGTCTGCGCCACCGGCGACGTGCATTTCTTAAATCCGGAGGACGAGATCTACCGGCGGATCATTCAGGTCGGAAAGGGCTTTAAGGACGCGGATCATCAGCCTCCTCTCTTTTTACATACGACGGAGGAGATGCTCGAGGAGTTCTCTTACCTGGGGATGGACAAGGCGAGGGAGGTGGTTATCACCAACACCAACCGGATTGCGGACATGTGTGAGCGGATTCATCCGACCCGCCCGGACAAGTGCCCGCCGGTGATTGCCAATTCAGACCAGATGCTACGGACCATCTGTCATAACCGTGCGCATGAGCTCTATGGCAAAAAGCTTCCGGCCATCGTCGAGGAGCGCATGGAACGCGAACTCAATTCCATTATCGGCAACGGATACGCGGTCATGTACATCATCGCCCAGAAGCTGGTCTGGAAGTCCAATGAGGACGGCTATCTGGTGGGGTCGAGGGGCTCTGTCGGGTCCTCCTTTGCCGCTTATCTGGCCGGGATCACAGAGGTGAACTCTCTGCAGGCTCACTATCTCTGCCCGGACTGCAAGTTCGTCGACTTCGATTCAGACCAGGTCAAGGCCTTTGCCGGCCGGTCCGGCTGCGATATGCCTGACCGCAAATGCCCTTGCTGCGGGGCTGATCTGATGAAGCTGGGCTTTGACATTCCCTTTGAGACTTTCCTGGGCTTTAAGGGCAATAAGGAGCCGGATATCGACCTCAATTTCTCCGGAGAATATCAGGCCAAGGCCCACAAGTACACAGAGGTCATTTTCGGCGAGGGCCAGACCTTCAAGGCCGGAACCATCGGAACGCTGGCGGACAAGACGGCCTACGGATATATTAAGAACTACTATGAGGAGCGGGGGATCCATAAGCGGAGCTGTGAAATCGACCGTATTGTTCAGGGCTGTGTGGGGATTCGCCGCACCACGGGACAGCATCCCGGCGGCATTGTCGTATTGCCTGTGGGAGAGGAGATCAACTCCTTTACACCGGTACAGCATCCGGCGGACGATATGACATCCGATATCATCACGACCCATTTTGATTATCATAAGATCGACGGGAACCTGCTCAAGCTGGATATTCTGGGGCATGATGATCCCACCATGATCCGCAAGCTGGAGGATCTGACTGGCCTGCACGCCACGGATATTCCCCTGGATGACAAGGCGGTTATGGGACTCTTCATGGGAACGGACAGCCTCGGGATCCCGGAGGGGGATCAGCTTTGGGGTGGGACCTCTATGGGGACGCTTGGAATCCCGGAATTCGGAACAGACTTCGCCATGGGGATGCTCAGGGACGCTAAGCCAAAGGAGTTCTCGGATCTGATCCGTATCTCCGGTCTGTCCCACGGAACGGATGTATGGCTTGGCAACGCCAAGGATCTGATCCAGCAGGGAATTGCTAGCATTTCCACAGCGATCTGCTGCCGGGACGATATTATGGTCTACCTGATCAATCAGGGAATGGACTCTGAGGAGAGCTTTACCATCATGGAGCGGGTCAGAAAGGGCCTGGTGGCCAAGGGGAAAGTGGCTGACGACTGGGCGAAATGGACGGCGGATATGAAGGAGCACGGGGTGCCTGACTGGTACATCGGCTCCTGTGAGAAGATCAAGTACATGTTTCCCAAGGCCCACGCGGCCGCCTATGTCATGATGGCCTGGCGCGTGGCTTACTGCAAGGTCTACTACCCTCTGGCCTACTACGCCGCCTTCTTCTCCATCCGGGCGACTGCCTTCTCCTACGAGATCATGTGCCGGGGGAGGAATTATCTGGAGACCATACTGGCGGAGTACGACAAGCGCAGGGATCAGCTGTCTAACAAGGAACAGGACACCTACCGGGATATGCGCATTGTGCAGGAGATGTATGTCAGAGGCTATGAGTTTCTGCCTCTGGACCTCTATCAGTCGGACGCCCGCTATTTTAAAATTGTTGATGGAAAGCTGCTCCCGCCCTTTGCCTCCATCGACGGCATGGGAGATAAGGCGGCTGAGACGCTGGCGATTGCGGCCGCCCAGGGGAAATTTCTCTCCATGGATGATCTCAAGGAGCGCGGCAAGCTCTCCCAGACCATTGTCGATAAGTTAAATGAACTGGGGCTGACCGGGGATATGCCAAAGAGCAACCAGCTCTCCATTTTTGACTTTGCCTAGGGACTCTTGGATGGTCAGGGAAATTTGCGCCATCCTTTCAGGCGTGATCTGCCGGTGGCAGGATCGGCTTGTGACAGAATAATGCCGGTTTGGCAGAGAGCATTTTCCCTTCGCCGGGCAGGCGGGAAATGAGAATTGATAGAATAAGGATGGATGGAATGAAGGATTTAGCAGAGTTGCGCAGAAGAATTGATGAGATTGACGCCAGAATCGCAGAGCTCTATGAGGAGCGTCTGGCGATTTCCGGGGATGTGGCAGAGTACAAGATAGCCAATCATCGTCCGGTGTTGGACAAGAGAAGAGAAGAAGAGAAGCTGACCCGGCTGGAAGCTATGACGGATGACGCCTTCCTGCGGCAGGGGGTTCGAGAGCTCTTTGAACAGATCATGTCGGTCTCTCGCAAAAAGCAGTACCGCCTTCTGGCAGAGCATGGCATGTCGGAAGATCTGGGCTTCTACGAAATTGAAGACTATGACTTTCCCAGTGCCAGGGTAGTCTACCAGGGGGTGCGGGGTGCATATTCGCAGGCGGCCTGCAAGGCCTTCTTTCGCGAGGGCTGTGCCTCAATGGAACCGGTAGAGACCTGGAGAGACGCGATGGAGGCGATCTCCAATGGAGAGGCGGATTACGCAGTTCTTCCGGTGGAGAATTCCACGGCGGGGATTGTCACTGAAAATTATGATCTGATGATGGAGTACCAGGCGGTCATCGTTGGAGAGCAGATCATCCGAATTGATCATGCGCTTTTAGGCCTGCCGGAAGCAAAGATTTCAGATATCAGGCGGGTCTACTCTCATCCCCAGGCTCTGGCCCAGTGCGAGGGCTACCTGCGCAATATTCATCCGGATTTTGAGGCCTATTCCCTCAAGAACACCGCCATGGCGGCGAAGAAGGTGATGGAGGACAAAGATCCGTCGCAGGCAGCCATCGCAGGCAGCATCAATGCTCAGATCTATGGACTGGCCGTCTTAGATCAGGCCATTCAGGATATCAAGGGCAATGAGACCCGCTTTATTGTGGCCTCTCCCAAACGGGAATATACGTCCGGCGCCAAAAATGTCAGCATCGCCTTCTCCCTGCCCAATGAATCCGGCTCTCTCTACCGGGTTCTCTCGCATTTTATCTTTAATGGTCTGTCCATGACCCGGATCGAGTCCCGACCCCTGCGCGGAAAGAAATGGGAGTACACTTTTTTCATCGATTTCGAGGGGAATCTGAGAGAAGAAGCTGTTATGAACTGCCTGCAGGGTCTCAAGGAGGAGACGGAGGAGATGTTTATCCTGGGGACCTTCTAGGAGGGAAAAGAAGCTTGCATTGATCAAACCGTTATAGTCCCGTCGATATGGTATAGTACGACAAACAAAATATAAAACCCCAGAAAACAGGAGGCGAGTGATGAAGGAAAATGAGGTTATTTTAAAAAGGCAATCCACTCGAATTTTTTTCAAGAATGGTGATACAGATTTTTTCTTTAATTGGTTGTTAGGCATTGGCGAAGTTTTTGGCTTTTCTCACGGAGAACTTTATTATCTTGCCCAAAAGTTGGGAAAATCATCAAAGCCCGATGACTGGAAAAATGTTTTTTTATCGCATGGGAACTATCTTGAGCAAAAAGTAAGCAATTCGGATATGAGTGAGCAAACTAAAGCACAGTATTATCTAGCACAGACCTATTCACTTCGTTCAGCAATTCAGTTTATCAATCCATTTTCTGACAAATATCTGTCTACCGTTCATCAAATGGAGAGGGCGTTTTCTGACGCAATTCATTCACTAGGAGCTCCAGTCGAAAAACTAACGATTACTTATCAAGATTCCTATTTACCAGGGTATTATCTTCACAGCGGTAATAATTGTCCAACCTTGATTATGGTTGGTGGCGGGGATACTTATCGCGAAGATTTATTTTACTTTGCCGGCTATCCTGGATGGATGCGAAGTTACAATGTTTTAATGGTTGATCTTCCTGGTCAAGGGACTAACCCTGGTAGAGGGTTAACCTTTGATGTGAATGCCGCTATTCCAATTTCACTGTGCATAGACTGGTTGGAAGGCAGAAATCCCGAGCTGAATGATCTAGCTATTTATGGTGTCAGCGGCGGGGGATATTTTACCGCACAAGCTGCCGAAGAAGATCCAAGAATTCATGCATGGATTGCGAGTACACCCATTTACGATGTTGCAGAACTCTTCAGAAAAGAATTTGGATCAAGCCTAAAAACTCCCAGTTGGTTAATGAATGCCATTTTAAAGTTAGCAGGAAATTTGAACGAATCTGCAAATTTAAACCTTAAAAAATATGCTTGGCAGTTTGGCACCTCTGATTTTAAGAGCGCTATTGATGAGGTGTTTAGCCGTGCAAAGGTTGTAGACTATCAAAAAATTCTGTGCCCTTGCCTATTTATCATGGGAGAAGGTGAAAGCGCCGAATTACAACACCAAACCAGGGCAATTTATAAAGCGCTTAAGTCTAAAAATCCGCAAACTAGACTTCAAATATTTGAGGAGGAAAGTGGTGCGGACGCCCATTGTCAAGTCAACAATTTGAGACTTGCCCATAATACCGTTTTTGATTGGTTGGATACTTTATTTGAATGGAATCAGAAAGGGATAAATTAGAGTTATGATCCCTGCTTTGACAGTTGGAGAGAAGTAAATTGCCAGTTTCCCTTGAAGCTTTTTTAATCTCCTTCAAATCATTACGAGTGACAAGCTTTTGGCTCTTTCAATCTGTCTCTCCCTCACACTGCGCTTGTATTCCATCTTTTTTCTGGAGATAAAAGAGAAGTCTTTGCAGTGTAAATTTTGAGAAGGCTTTCTGACATGAGCTTCTGCTGGCTCCCGGGCGAAAGATTCCGCGGTGTCCCCGAGCGAAAGATTCCACGGGAACTTGACGGATCAGATGTTTCAGTGGTATCATTTACATGTTGTGAAATCAAAGCAGAGTTATCCGCTCTCACCCGAGCGCCGCTTCAGGCGTCTTGCGGTTGCATATTCACAGGATTTTTATCTTTGTGACTTGTAAGTGGATAGTCTGCCTGTCCACTTTTTTCATGCAATATTTGGGTATGTTCCCGGAGGTGTAACCATTAGCAACGAATTACAGATCAATGGACAGATCAGAGACCGCGAGGTTCGTCTGATCGGAGTTCACGGAGAGCAGCTTGGTATCATGTCTGCCCGCGAGGCGCAGAAGCTCGCCGACGAGGCAAAGCTTGACCTGGTCAAGGTAGCCCCTCAGGCGAAACCGCCTGTCTGCAAGATCATCGACTACGGCAAGTACCGCTACGAGATGGCCCGCAAGGCCAAGGAGGCCAAGCGCAAGCAGAAGCAGATTGAGCTCAAGGAGATTCGCATGTCACCGAATATCGACTCCAACGATCTCATGACCAAGACCAAGGCTGCGCGCAAGTTCCTCGAGAAGGGGAACAAGGTGAAGATCACCCTGCGCTTCAGGGGCCGCGAGATGGCACATGTCTCTGCGAGCAGACACATTCTCGAGGAGTTCGCCGAGAGTCTGGAGGATATCGCATCAGTGGATAAGGCACCTAAGATGGAAGGCAGAAGCATGAGTCTGGTGCTGGCAGTCAAGAAGAATTAACAGGAGGACAAGATAATGCCAAAGATGAAGACAAAGAGAGCAGCGGCCAAGCGCTTTACAGCTACCGGCAGCGGCAAGCTTAAGAGAAACAAGGCTTTCAAGAGCCATATCCTGACCAAGAAGACCACCAAGCGTAAGAGAAATCTTCGTCAGTCCGCAATCACCGACGCAAGCAACGTTAAGAGCTTGAAGAAGATTTTACCTTACATGTAATTGAGATTCTCAGGAGGATATTAAGATGGCAAGAATTAAGGGCGCATATAACGCTAAGAAGAAGCACAATCGAGTATTAAAGCTGGCTAAGGGCTACAGAGGAGCGCGTTCCAAGCAGTATCGCGTGGCTAAGCAGTCCGTGATGCGCGCGCTGGCTTCTGCATACGCAGGCCGCCGTCAGCGCAAGGGCCAGTTCCGTCGTATCTGGATTGCCCGTATCAACGCGGCAGCGCGTCTCAACGGTCTGTCCTACAGTAAGTTCATGTTCGGCCTCAAGAGCGCCGGCATCGACCTGAACCGCAAGATGCTGGCCGAGATGGCAGTTAATGACGCGGAGGGCTTTGCCTCTTTGGTTGAGACCGCAAAGGCTGAGATTAAGTAAGGTATTTTTAACCTGTTTTCTATGTTTTTTGAGAGATATCCTGATCAGGCTATCTCTCTTTTTGTTTATGAAATCAAGCTCTTTCGTGAATGATTTCATCTATAAATTCTTGCGTATTACATGTTATCAAAATTCTAATTTACAGGTGCGAGGCGTTGATATTCGATTGTCTGGCTGTATTGTGATAAAATAAGCGCAGTTTCCGAGACGGAAGGCATTTGCCTCTTCTCTGCTTATCGGTTCAAAGGCAAAAAGGCGGCGGTGTCGGAATGTTGTTCTGCAGACAATGAGGAGGATAAACATGGCAATTTTAGTTACCGGTGGTGCCGGCTATATCGGAAGTCATACCTGTGTGGAGCTTTTGGAGAACGGTTATGAGGTTGTGATCTTAGATAATCTGGTCAACGCCAGCCCAAAGGTTGTGGACCGGATCGAGGAGTTGTCAGGCAAGAAGGTCACCTTTTACAAAGGGGATATCAGAGATCGCGACTGCTTAAACAAGCTCTTTGAGGAGCAGAAGATTGACTCGGTTATCCATTTCGCCGGCTTAAAAGCAGTCGGTGAGTCTGTCGCCAAGCCCTGGGAGTACTATGAGAATAATATTTCCGGTTCCCTGGTTCTCTTTGACGTCATGCGCCAGCACGGCTGCAAGAGCATCATTTTCTCCTCGTCGGCAACGGTCTACGGAAATCCGGCACAGATTCCCATTACAGAGGACTGCCCAAAGGGAACATGCACCAATCCCTATGGCTGGACCAAGTGGATGCTGGAACAGATTCTGACCGACCTGCACACGGCGGACCCGGAATGGAATGTGGTTCTGCTCCGCTATTTCAACCCCATCGGGGCTCACAAGTCCGGCCGTATCGGAGAGAATCCCAACGGCATTCCCAATAACCTTATGCCCTATATCACCCAGGTTGCTGTCGGCAAGCTCAAGGAGCTGGGTGTCTTTGGAAATGACTACGATACGCCTGACGGTACCGGAGTGAGGGATTATATCCATGTCTGCGATCTGGCAAGCGGACATGTAGCGGCGATTAAGAAGCTGGAGGAGAAGAGCGGCCTGTCCATCTATAACCTGGGTACAGGCATTGGCTACTCGGTTCTCGATATTGTCCACAATTTCGAAGAGGCCACCGGGATTCATATTCCCTACTCGATCAAGCCTCGCCGTGCCGGTGATATTGCCACCTGCTACTCCTCTGCGGAAAAGGCCAAAAGAGAGCTGGGCTGGGAGGCCAGGTACGGAATCAGGGAGATGTGCGCTGATTCATGGAACTGGCAGAAGTCCAATCCGAACGGCTACGAAGATTGATAAGTTTTCAAACAAAAAGACTTGCATTGAGCGCGCAGCTCATGTATCATTTCATTGTTGTCTCTCTTGTGACAACAATGAATCCGGTTCCTTGGTCAAGCGGTTAAGACGTCGCCCTCTCACGGCGAAAACAGCGGTTCGATTCCGCTAGGAACTGCTGGTGTCATGAACACCTGCAATTCATAGGGTTCCTTGGTCAAGCGGTTAAGACGTCGCCCTCTCACGGCGAAAACAGCGGTTCGATTCCGCTAGGAACTGTTTGTTCAATCAATGAACAGCCCAACCCAGAAGAAGTATCGGCTCTGCCGGTGCTTTTTTCTTTTCCTCTGCGGGTCTCAAGCTTCGATGGATGATGTCAGGCAGTCTTTGCAAAAGCTACCATTGAGGTGTGTAAAATGACAGGCGGCTGTTTGATTCGATGGATGGTTCGGATTAAGCTACAATAGCAGAGAAAGTGACAGGCAGAATCATGGTAGAAGACGGGAGGTGAGCATGGCCAGAGTTCTTATGGTTCAGGGCACGATGTCAAATGTCGGAAAAAGTCTTCTGGTGGCCGGTCTCTGCCGCCTTTTTGCCCGCCGGGGCTATCGGGTCGCTCCCTTTAAGTCACAGAATATGGCCCTCAATTCCTTTGTGACGAGGGAGGGCCTGGAGATAGGACGGGCCCAGGCCATGCAGGCGCAGGCCTGTGGAATTGAGCCCTCTGTTGACATGAATCCCATTCTCTTAAAGCCGACCAGCGATGTGGGAAGCCAGGTCATTGTCTCAGGCAAACCCCTCGCCAATATGAGGGCCAGAGACTACTTCCAATATAAGAAGACCCTGGTTCCGCGGATCATGGACGCTTACCGGCGGCTGGCTGCCGGACATGATATTATTTTCGTCGAGGGGGCAGGTTCTCCGGCTGAGATCAATCTCAAGGCAGAGGACATCGTCAACATGGGGCTGGCCCGGATGATCGACGCTCCGGTTCTTTTGGTTGGAGATATTAATCCGGGCGGAGTCTTCGCCCAGCTCTATGGAACCTGGGCCCTGCTTCCGCGTGAGGAGCGAAGGCGCATCTGCGGCTTTGTGATCAATAAGTTTCGGGGTGATCAGAGCCTCCTGGATCCGGGGATCGCGATGTTGGAGGAGAAAGTCGGGATTCCGGTGCTGGGCGTCATACCTCATATGGATCTGATCATTGACGAGGAGGATTCGCTCTCGAACAGGCTGCGGGATGGGCAGTCAGACGCAATTGATATTGCCGTGATTCGCCTGCCTCATATGTCAAATTTCTCTGACTTTACCGTTTTTGAGGGGCGAGAGGGGGTATCTCTTCGCTATATCAGGTCAGTGGATCGATTGTGCAGGGCAGACCTGGTCATTCTTCCGGGAAGCAAGAACACGACGGCAGACCTGGAATGGATGAAAGAGGTCGGTCTGGCGGAGGAAATCCGGAAATTCGCGGAGAGGGGAGGCCTTGTGGCGGGCATCTGTGGAGGCTATCAGATGCTGGGCCAGAGAGTATCAGATCCGCAGGGCCTGGAAGGCGGAGGAAGCTGTAAGGGCTTAGGTCTGCTTCCCCATGAGACTCTGCTCGAAAGAAACAAGGAGCTGACTCAGGTCGAAGGACATTTTTCTGACGATCTGCCGGGCTTTTGGTCCTGCTTACGTGGAAGGCCCTTAAATGGCTACGAGATTCACATGGGAAAGACGAATCTTGTGGACTTCCCTCCTAAGGACAGAAGAAAAGACCGGGAGGACTGGGTCTGTTTGGATCAGGTCCAAAGCACTTCTTTACAAGGGTCAATTCATGGATCTACTGAAAAGGATGATCTAATGAAGGATGATTTAAGGACGGAGGGAATGGTTCTGGGATCAGTGCTGGGGACCTATGTCCATGGGATTTTTGACAGGACCGGAAACGCGGAAGCCCTTTTAAATGCCATCGCGGAGAAAAAGGGACTCAGTCAGCGATATGAGCCAAGAGAAGCGGCGGACTTTGCCGGGAAGCAATATGACCTCCTGGCTGACTGTCTGCAAGACCACATGGATATGAGACAAATTGAGAAAATCTTAAATTTATAGGCTGCAGTTTATGGGATGGAGCAGGTAAGTTATGGTTCATGGGACAAGGCAGAAATCCGTTCTTTTGAGCTGATAGGGGGAAATATCCATTTGAAATGTTAAGGGGAAATATCCATTTGAGGCGATAAGAGGAAATATCCAATTGAGACGATAAGGGGAAATATCTATTTTAAGCGTAGCCTAAATATCGGTGCTTAGAAGGATGCCCTCTGGGTATACTTTAAGGTCAGGGAAGAGATGATGATCAGTAGGGAGAAAATTAGAAAAATCAAGGCGCTTGTGCCTGACCAAAGGGCAATGTGTCAGGCAAGAGACCGCTGGGATAAGGTGGCCATGCCTTTGGATGGTCTTGGAACTCTGCAGGAGGATCTGATTCGCATGGCCGGTATTCTGGGAAATGCGGATCATCTTCTGGAAGCGCCCCGACTTCTTGTCATGTGCGCCGACAATGGGATTGTTGCGGAGGGGGTGAGCCAGACCGGACAGGAGGTCACCGCCTTAGTCGCCGACTCCATTGCCTGCGGGGAATCTCCGTCCGCCATCTTTGCCGCTCGCTGCGACTGTCAGCTGAGGGTTGTAGACGTTGGGATGGCCTGTGACGCCAGAGACCCCTCTGTGATCTGCGCCAAGGTCGCCCGGGGAAGCAGAAACTTTGCGCAGAGCTGGTCTTCCGGCAGGACGGAAGAAGAGAGAGGTCTTTTCGCGCAAAATATCGCTGAAATCAGCCGGGGAGCGATGACGGAGAAAGAGATATCCCCGTCCGGTTTTTGCTCTGACGGAAGCATTGAGATTCATCGGGGCGCGATGACGGAGGAAGAGGCGCTTGCCGCGATTTCTGTCGGGATTGAGGAGTCTGCGCGGGCGAAGGAGGATGGAGTTGGACTGCTTTTGACCGGAGAGATGGGGATCGGAAACACGACGACTTCCGCGGCCTGCCTCTCTGCCCTTCTTGACCTGCCGGCGGAGGCTGTGGCTGGGCGGGGGGCAGGTTTGTCGGACCGGAGACTGGCCAAAAAAAGAGAGGTCATCGACCGGGCCAGAGAAATTTTCTATTCTTCATGTCGCCGGGAGAATCCGGATCCTCTGGCCATTCTCTGTCAGGTCGGCGGTTTTGATATTGCCGCCCTGGTCGGCCTGATTCTTGGAGCCAACCAGACCCGGACTCCGGTGCTTTTGGACGGACTGATCAGCTCTGTCGCGGCTCTGATTGCAGACCGTCTCTGTCCCGGAGCAAGAGAGGTCTGCCTGGCCTCTCATCTGGGAAGAGAACCGGGCATGTCCCATGCCATGCGGGTCCTGAAGCTGAATCCGATCATCCACGCCGATCTGGCCCTTGGGGAGGGAACGGGAGCCCTTCTGGCGCTGCAGTTGCTGCAGACAGCCGCTTTGGTCTACACCTCCACAAAGACCTTTGAAAAGCTCGGTATGGATGCCTACCAGAGGGAGAGCTTATGATGCATCTGATCCTGGGCGGAAGCGCCAGCGGCAAATCCGAATACGCGGAGAAGGAGGCTCTGAGGCTTGCGGCGAATCAGCTCCTGCTCTATCTGGCGACCATGAAAGGGAATGATCCGGAGACCCTTGCCAGAATTGATCGTCATGTCAGGCGCAGGAGGGGAATGGGCTTTGTCAGCTTGGAAATTCCCTATAACCTGGATTGTGACAGGGTCAGAGAGTGCCTCTTAACCGGCCTGATATCAGATCCTGTCAAGGGAGAGGCAGAGGCGGGAGACCGCCTGAAAAGAGGAAAGGCGCTTCATCTGCAGACCTTTTCTGTAAAGGGAGTCATTCTCCTGGACTGCGTCTCCAACCTCCTGGCCAATCAGATCTTTGATCGCCATGCCATGGCCTATGATCCGGACAGATTTTGCGAGGGGATCTTAAGCCTGAGAGAGATCTGCAAAGATCTGCTTATTGTCAGCAACAATGTCCACGAGGACGGAATCTGCTATGATGAGGTCACGCAGGATTACATTGCGCAATTAGGTCTGATCAACCGGCGCTTAGGGCGGGCTTCGGACCGGGTCACAGAAGTTTTTGCGGGTCTGCCTGTGCTGCTGAAGGAGAGATAAGGGATGCTTCGTTCGCTGGCGATTGCCTTTTCCATGTACTCAAAAATTCCGGTTCCCCAGTTTGACTGGGAGGAGAGAGACATGCGCTTTGTCATGGCTTTCTTTCCCCTGGTCGGTCTGGTGATCGGTCTGGGAGAGATGCTCTTGCTGACTTTGGCGCATCGCTTGTCTCTTCCCAGGCTTCCCCTGGCATTGCTTCTGCTTCTCTTGCCGATCCTGATCTCCGGGGCGATCCACCTGGACGGTTTTATGGATACTTCCGACGCCCTTCATTCCTATCGAGAGAGAGAGGAAAAGATTCGGATCCTAAAGGATCCCCATACGGGAGCCTTCGCGGTGATCTCTTTCGTCTGCCTCCTGCTTTTTGCCCTGGCGGCTGTCTGTATCCTTCTGGAGTCTTTCGATAAGACAGGACAATTTTCCACCCCGGTAATCCTCGATCCGGGCGGCAAGAAAGCTCTTCCTGGGGCCGTGGCAGGCATTTTCTGGCTGAGTCGGATTCTAAGCGCTCTATCTGTGCTGACCTTTTCGCCCATGTCCGGCGGCGGGACGGTAGCCTCTTTCGCAGAGGCGGCCGATCGGAAGAAGGCGCTTCTTCTTCTCATCCTGCAGCTGATCCTGGCCAGTCTATGGATTCTGATCCTGGGAGGGGTCCCGGGCCTCTTTGTCCTGATCGCAGGCGGCGCAAGCTTTCTCTACTACCATTGGAAGTCCGGGCGGGAGTTTGGCGGAATCAACGGGGATCTGGCAGGCTGGTTTGTGTCTTACAGCGAGGTCACAATGGCTCTTTCAGCCGGCCTGGTCAGTCTGTTTTGGTGAAATTTCGGCCAGGTCTTTGTTCCTGTGGGATTTTGGTCAGACCTCGTCTGCTGGGATATTTTTTAGTTCTCTGCTGTGAGATTCCGCGGAAAGCGGCGGTCTTTTGATAAGAGTTGGTTAGGAGTGACAGATGAGTCTGGACTTATATCTCGGGGGCTACGCCCAGGGGAAAATGCAATATGTCCTGGGAAAATATCCGGCCGCCAGGACGGAAATTGTGGAGGGATCCCATCTGCCTTGCCGGGGCGATGATTTGGCATGCGTCTTCGAGCAGACGGATGCCTTAAGAATCTGGAACCACTTTCACTCTTTTGTCAGGGAAATGCTTAAAAACCGCCTGCCAGAGCATTTGTCCAAGCTTTCTTATCGCGAGCAGGAGAAGTGGGAGGATCTTTTCCTGGATGAATGCCTGGAAGTAATCCGACAGGCCGATCGGACCTGCGGCAAATTGGTCGTGATCTCAGATATCGCGGGAAACGGCATTGTCCCCCTGGATCCGGGAGAGCGCATTTACCGGGAGATGCTTGGTCGCCTGCAGGTCAGGATGGCTGCGCGGGCAGGACATGTGGAGATGGTGACGGCCGGCCTGGGTCAGGTCTTAAAGGATGGAGAGCGCAATGGTCCGTTGGAAGATTGAGGATGCACGCAAATGGTCCTGTCTGGGACGGATTTTCTTCATTCGCCATGGCGCGACCAAGGGCAATGCCCAGGGGCGTTACATTGGCTCGGCCAGCGATGAAGACCTGTCCATGGAGGGCATGCTGGCTGTGAAGGCCCTGCGGCATGCTCCCTATCTGCCCGCCCCCTCCCAATTGCTCAAGCTCTATATGAGCCCCATGATGCGCTGCCGTCAGACTGCGGGATTGCTCTATCCGGAGGTGCTAAAGGAGAGTATTGAGGACTGGAGGGAGATTTATTTTGGCAGGTTCGAGGGGCACAACTACGAGGAACTGAAGACAGACAGAGACTATCAATCCTGGATTCATGGAGGGGGAGAAGGCGACTTCCCCGAGGGGGAGAGTCGGGCTGCCTTTCGAGAAAGGGTTCTCAGGGGATTTGACAGGGTGGTCACAGAGATGGAGACCTGGACCCCGGGGGAGAGGGGAATCCTCCTTGAGAGCATAGATGAGAGCTCTAAGCGAGAGATTCCAAATGTGGCGGCTGTTGTGCACGGAGGCGTGATCATGACAATTCTTTCCGCTTATGCCGGCGGAGGCTATTTTGACTATCAGTGCGCCAATGGAGAGGGCTTCGCCTGTCTTATCATGCTGGATTCTGGACATGGCCTGCACCTGACAGACCTTGTCCCTCTCAGGCTCGAGGAAGAAAAAGAATGAGAACCCTATGCCTTTACGCAATGATTGCCTGGATTTTAGTCTTACCAATGGATCTGCTCTTAGGGGATCCCCACTGGCTCTGGCATCCCGTTCGGGGCATGGGAAAGCTGGTTCAGATACTGGAAGGGCGGCTCTATCCGCGGGAAGAGGAGAGGTCATCTGAATCCTCTGGCAAGACACAGGCGGAGCAAAGGGACTGGCTCATCCGGCAGGGGAGATCCGCTCGCCTGCGGGGAGGAATCCTCGTCCTCCTTATCGTCCTGGTCACGGCCGCTCTTACGGGAGGACTTCTGGCGCTGGCTTTTCATCTGCACTGGTTTTTCGGGGTCGCCCTCTGGTCAATTATGGGCTGGCAGGCGATTGCGGCCCGCAGTCTGGCTACAGAGAGTATGAAAGTGTATGATGCTCTTAAAAAGCATGATATTTTGGCGGCCCGCCGGGCAGTATCCATGATTGTCGGACGAGACACCGACAGTCTGGACGAGGCGGGAATCTGCAGGGCGACAGTTGAGACTGTCGCGGAGAACAGCTCGGACGGTGTGATAGCTCCCCTCTGCTGCCTTTGGCTTGGAGGTCCCGTCCTGGCTTTCGTGTACAAGGCCATCAATACCATGGATTCCATGATTGGTTATCGAAATGACCGCTACCGTGACTTCGGTACTGCCGCAGCCAGACTGGATGACCTGGTCAATTTCCCCTTTTCCCGTCTTTCGGCCTTAAGCATGATCGCCGCCGTCTTTATCTGGCGGGGGCGAGGAGTCGGCTCGCGCGCTCTTGGAATTTTTCGACGAGACCGCTTCTGTCACAAAAGTCCCAACTCCGCTCAGACGGAGTCTGTTATGGCCGGAGCTCTTGGGCTGCAGCTGGGAGGAGACGCCTCATACTTCGGCAAATCGGTTCACAAGTCTACCATCGGCGACCCTCTCAGGGAGATTGAGGCGGAGGATATTCCAAGGGCCTGTCATCTTATGTACCTGACGACCGGGATCGTCTGGGGACTTGGGCTGATGGTCCTGCTCCTGCTAGTTGTCTTTCTTTAGAAGACATCGACAGAAGGCATCAACTGTTTTTGAGTTCCTGGGAAGAAGGCCGCTTGCACAGCGAATAGCGCCAACGCAAGGGGATTAAGCGAAAGTTAGAGAATGATGATTTAGGAGATATGAGATATATGGATTTACACGGCGGAAATATCTATCAGTCTCCTGTCGCCCTGGATTTCTCCGTCAATGTCAATCCGCTGGGGCCGCCGGAGGAAATCAAAAGGGCTCTGGATAAGCCTGAGGTCTGGCTCAATCGCTATCCCCAATTGGACCACAGAAAAGAAGAAAAGCGGCTGCTTGGATTTCTCAGACTTTCAGGAGAAAGAAAGGCATATGAGAGGGGAAAAGGGCAAAATATCCCGGATGATTCTGTCCCGAAAGTAGATGGAGAAGAAGAGAAAGAAGCAGAGAGAGAGGGGAAAGAAGAGGAAGAAGAAGCGGAGAGAGAAGGGGAGAAAATCGGCTCTCTTCTCGGAAGCGGCGCCTCAGAGCTCCTCATGACCTATTTTCTCGTCAAAAGACCCCGCAGGGTTCTGCTGGCGGACCCATCCTTCTATGGATACCGCCGCGCGGCCCTGGCGGTTGGGGCGGAGCTTTTATCCTATCCCCTGCAGGAGGAAGAGGACTTCCTTTTAGACGAGGGATTTCTGGAGCAGATGGATAAGAAGCCGGATCTGATTTTGCTTGCCAACCCCAATAACCCCAACGGAGGGCGGATCAGGGAGGAATTGCTTGAGAAGATCTTAAGGAGAGCGGCCGCCTGTCGGATCCCTGTGATGTTGGACCTCTGCTTCATGCCCTTGAGCCTCCTGTTACATGGGGAGAATGCCCGCCAGAATCCGAACGCCGGAACCGAAGGCAACCTTGAACTCGAAAAAGAGTTGCATGGGGAGAATACCCGTGAGAATCCTGATGTCAGTAAGGGGCCTGATCAGGAAGACTGGATCCAGTCTAGTCAAGGGACTGTCAAGGAGAGTGACTCTGCGGTATGGAGCAGCCGGCGGGCTTACGCGGCTCTTTTGCAAAAGTACTTCGCCTGGCACAGGGGGCTTCTGATTCTGGGAGCCTTTACCAAGACCTTCGCCATTCCCTCCCTGCGTCTGGGATATCTGCTTGGGGACAGCGAGCATCTGGCAGAAATCAGACGGGGACTTCCCGAGTGGAATCTTTCTCTGCCGGCGCAGATCGCACTTGACGAGCTCTTTGGGATGGAGGAAAACGGCCGACTGGACGGCTATTTAAAAGAGACAAGTCAGCTGCTGAAGGAGGAGAACAGCTATCTTCGAAATGCCCTTGGCGGGCTCGGCTTTCGGGTCTGTGGGGGAGAGGGCAATTTCATCCTTTTCGCGGACCCGACGGAGGAGAAATGGAGACAGGAGGGGATTTTTTCCGAGGAGCAGAGCCTTGGTCAGATCCTGCGAAAAGAAAAGGTCCTGATTCGCGACTGCGGTAATTACCGGGGATTAGGGAAGGGCTTTTACCGCGTTGCTGTCTTAGATCACGAGAAAAATCAGACATTGATTCGTCTTCTTGGTAGAATTGTAGAGGGACGAGAGAAGCGGTCGCCTTCAAAACAGACAGGAAAGAGAGAACGATGATGGCTGACAGGGCATTTACAGAAATCGAGTATATCAGGCCCATGGAGATTGAGGCGCGGAGCATGGAGATCATCCGCCAGGAGCTGTCTGAAAGAGGTGTGACCTTAGATCCCGTGCAGGCAGCGACTGTCATGCGCTGCATCCACAGCTCTGCGGATTTCGATTATGTCAGGACCCTTCGTTTTTCTGAAAATGCCGTTGAGAGGGGAATCACTCTCCTCAAGGCCGGGGCAACAATCGTGACGGATACCAACATGGTCCTGGCCGGAATTAACAAGAGGGCTCTGGACAGATGTAAGTCCAGGGCGATCTGCTATATGGCGGATCCTCGGATTGCCGCCGAGGCGAAAAAGCGCGGCGTCACCAGGGCTGCTGTCTCTATGGAGGCGGCCAGCCGACTTCCCGGGCCGGTGATGCTCGCGATCGGGAATGCCCCTACGGCTCTGCTGTCCGTCTATGAGATGATTAAGTCCGGCAGATGGATTCCTGACTTTTTGATCGGCGTGCCTGTGGGATTTGTCAATGTGGTCGCCTCCAAGGAACGGATCATGTCGACTCCGGTTCCCTATATTGTCAACGCAGGACGCAAGGGCGGGAGCAATGTCGCCGCCGCCATCGTCAACAGCCTGCTCTATCAGATTGAGGGAAGCCGTCTATGAGAGAGAGACTGAAGTCTGGTTTTACCACCGGCTCCTGCGCGGCCGCCTGTGCCTATGCCGCCTGTTACACCCTCTTATCAGGTCGCAGGTTAAAAGACCTGTCCATTGTGACGCCGGCCGGCAGAGAGTATCGGCCGAAGCTGACCAAGGTTCTTGTGGAGAAGGGGGCAGTGACATGCTTTGTCCGCAAGGAGTCCGGAGATGACCCGGACGCCACGAGGGATATGCCGGTAGGCGTCCGGGTCAGCCGCAGGATTCCCGATGAGATGCTCGCGAGGCCGGAGCTCTTTTTGACCAGTCATGATCTTGAGGGACAGGCCCTGTCCCATGAGGTCTATATCGACGGGGGCAAGGGAGTCGGACGGGTGACCAGGGCGGGCCTTGACCAGCCGGTTGGAGCGGCCGCGATCAATCGGGTTCCCCGACATATGATCGCGCGGGAGATCTGCCGGGCGGCTGACCTTTTGGATGAGCAGGGACCCTTTTTTGCCCAGGTCATTCTGCCCGAGGGAGAGCGGATCGCCCGGTCGACCTTTAATCCGCGGCTGGGGATTGTGGGAGGCCTCTCTGTGCTCGGAACAACAGGGATTGTTGAGCCCATGAGCGAGAAGGCCCTGCTGGACACCATCTATGTGGAGATGAAACAGCATGCCGCCTTGGGGGAGAGAGTCATCTGTCTGACTCCGGGCAATTACGGGAGAGATTTTCTGAGGACAAGCTATGGCTATGACCTGGACGCCTCGGTTAAAATCTCCAATTACGTGGGTGAGTCGGTTGATATGGCGGTAGATCTGGGCTTTGAGAAACTGCTTTTAACCGGGCACATTGGCAAGCTGGTCAAGCTGGCCGGAGGCATCATGAACACGCATTCCAGGATGGCTGACTGCCGCCTGGAATTGATGGCGGCCGCGGGAATTCGCCAGGGACTGGAAGAAAAACTCCTGCGCGAGCTTCTGAACTGCGTCACAACGGAGGCCGCCTGTGAGCTTCTGCAGCAGGAGGGGAAGCTGTCGGCTGTGATGAATGACCTGATGGAAAGGATCTCCTATCATCTCAATCGCAGGGCTGACGGCAAAATCCAGATTGAAGTTATGACCTATGCGGACGCCTATGGCTGTCTGGCCAGGACAAAGGGGGTCGATGCCCTCCTTAAGAGAAGGGCGGATCCTGATCGCGTCCAGGATCATGCGGGGATAGAGGAGGAAGACGGATTCTGATCGTATCCTGGGCCATGCGGAGACAGAGAGGGAAGACAGGTCCTGATTGTATTTGGGCCATGCGTAGATAGAGAAGAAGGTGACTATGGTACATTTTGTCGGAGCCGGATGCGGGGCGCCGGACTTGATTACAGTCCGGGGTATGTATCTGCTTGGAAAAGCGGATATTATTATTTATGCGGGATCTTTAGTCAACCCGGAGCTGCTCAATTATGCCAAGGAGCCATGCAAAATCTATAATTCAGCCAAGATGACTCTGGAAGCGGTGATGGACGTCTTTTTGGATGCCAGTGAGGAGGGTCTGGATCTAGTCCGCCTGCACACAGGAGACCCCTCTCTCTACGGGGCGGTTCGGGAACAGATGGATCTTTTAGACCAGGCGAAGATTCCCTACGATGTGACCCCCGGCGTCACTGCCGCCTTCGGGGCGGCAGCTTCCCTGGGCATTGAGTACACCCTGCCTGAGGTCAGTCAGACCCTGATCCTGACCCGAATGGACGGAAAGACATCCGTGCCGGACAAGGAGAAGATGGAATCTCTGGCAGCGCATCAAGCGTCCATGGCCATCTACCTGTCCGCGGCCATGCTGGATGAGCTGGCAGATCGCCTGATCGCGGGAGGGTATCCGCCGGACATGCCGACAGCCCTGGTCTACAAGGCCAGCTGGGCGGATGAGAGGAGCTGGCTGTGCAGTTTAAAGGATCTGGCCGAGACGGGGCGAAAAAACAGGATCACAAAGACCGCTCTGGTTTTAGTGGGGGACGCAGTCGCCCATCGAACCTATGCCAGGAGCAAGCTCTATGATCCGGACTTTTCCACGGAATACCGCCGTGCCGGAATGAGCGCGAGCAGAGAGGAGTAAGCTGTGGAGATCGGAATTTGTCATTTCTCCCCCATGGGAGAACGACTGGAGGAGAGCCTGACCTGCCATACTGATTTCAGGGAGGAGTCAGGAGAAAAAAAGATCCGCTGGATGCGCCGCAGAAAGGAGAGCCTGTCTGACTGGACTGCCTATGCCTTTTCTTATTTTGACGCCCTGGTGTTCATCGGGGCGGCCGGGATTGCTATCAGGGCCATCGCTCCCTTTGTCAGGGACAAATTTCTGGATCCTGCCGTTATCTGCATGGACGACGGGGGGCGCTTCGTCATCCCCTTGCTCAGTGGACATGTGGGAGGAGCCAACGCGCTCGCTAAGTCGCTTGCCGGGTGGATCCATGCCACTCCCGTGCTGACGACGTCGACCGACGGAGCGAGGGCCTTTGCCTGTGATCTATGGGCCAAAAAGAACGGACTGGGTATTCTGAACCGCGAGGGGATTCAAGCGGTCTCCTCAAGCATCCTGCGTGGCGAAAAGGTCGGCGTCTGGTCGGAAATCGGCTGGGAGGAGGGAAGCGCTCTGCCCGGGGAGCTGGTGAGAATTGACCGTATACAAAGTCTCCTGCAGGCTGTGGGTCATGGGGAGGAGAAGGCTTTTCTCTTGGTTTTTGACAGCTATGCCAGAGCCAGAGGCTTTGCAGACCATCTGACCATGGCCGGTTTGGAGGGAGAGAGAAAAAAGTCCGGCTGTCTGATCCTCTATGCCAGACCCTATATTGTCGGGATTGGCTGTCGAGCCGGTGTAGATACGGACAGGGTCTCTTTGCAGTATCATGCCTTTCTTCAGAAGCATGAAATCGACCCGCGCGAGGTCTATGCACTCGCCACGGTTGATCGAAAGGCAAAGGAAAAAGCCCTGCTCGCTCTGCATCGCAGAGAGGGGATCGAGCTCTTTACCAGAAGTCCTGAGGAACTGATGACAGTCCAAGGGGATTTTCACCACTCCGATTTTGTCATGCAAACACTGGGCTGCGATAATGTCTGTGAGCGCGCGGCCCTCTTGCTGGCAAAGGATCTGTCCTCGGAAGAGGAATCGGCACAGCTGCTTGTTCAAAGAGAGGCAAAAGAAAAGGTGACCTTTGCCGTCGCCAGATGTAAGAAATTGCTGCGGATCTAGAGAACCTGGTCAGAGGCGGATAGAAATTGTAAATGCGCTGAATCCTGCCGAGATAACCGATCGACATGGAGGTAAACGACCGACACTGAGGCAACCGATCAATGCTGAGCCGATTGATCGATGCTGAAGCAACTGATTGATAGCGGGGCGACCGATCGACAGGAAAAACCGTTTCTGAGATAAGGAGAGGGAGAATCAATGAAAAAGCTCTATGTTGTGGGTATGGGGCCGGGGCAGGATGTCTATATGACCATTGAGGCCGGGCGTGCCCTGCGAAAGAGTGATACCATTGTCGGGTATCCGGTCTATCTTGAGCAGCTGTCTGAGGAATTTGCGGACAAGCGGCTACTATCCACTCCTATGAAGCAGGAGAGAAAACGGTGCGTCATGGCCTTTGAGGAGGCCATGAGGGGAAGACAGGTCTCCATGCTCTGTTCCGGTGATGCCGGAGTCTATGGCATGGCCTCACTCATGTATGAAGTCGGCGTGGACTATCCGGAGATCGAGCTTGAGATCATAGCAGGCGTGACGGCAGCCAACTCCGGAGCCGCCATGCTGGGCGCTCCCCTTGGAAACGACTACTGCGTGATTTCTCTCAGCGATATTCTGACTCCCATGGAGACCATCATAAAGCGGCTGCGCGCAGCGGCTGCGGCAGACTTCTCCATTGTCCTCTACAATCCCTCCAGTAAAAAGAGAGAGGATTATCTGGAAAAGGCCTGTGATATTCTCCTGGAGTACATGCCGAAGGATCGACCCTGCGGTATTGTCGAGCGAATCGGGAGAGAGGGAGCGAGGATGCAAATTCTTCCCCTGGGTCAGCTGAGAGAGACCAGGGTAAATATGTTTACTACGGTTTTCATCGGCGCGTCAGCCACGATTACTCTGGGCGGGCGCCTGGTGACCAAGCGAGGATACCACTTATGAGACATGTCGTGATTTTCGCCGGCACAACCGAGGGACGGACCCTTGCCGGTATTCTGGACCGGGCCGGGGTTCCTCTGGATATCTGCGTCGCAACGGAATACGGAGAAATGATTCTTCCGGGATTTCAGAAGGCTAAAATTCACAGGGGCCGTATGGATGAAAAGGAGATGGAGACATTCCTGACGAAGGAGCCGAGAACCATTGTCGTGGATGCCACCCATCCTTTCGCGCAGGAGGTTTCTTCCAATATTCGCGAGGCGGCCGCAAAGCTGAAGTTGGATTATCTTCGCCTGCTCAGAGATGAGCAGGCTTGCCTGAATCAAGATCATGTGAAGATTTTTTCGAAGATTGAGAAGGGGGCGGACTTCCTTGATCAGCAGGAGGGGAATATTCTTCTCACGACCGGTTCGAAAGATCTTGCCAAAATCGCCGGTCGATTCAGGGACCTGTCACGGGTCTATGTCAGGGTCCTGCCCTCTGAGGAAAGCATTCGACTCTGTCATGAAGCGGGTTTTTTCGGCCGGCAGATCATAGCCATGCAGGGCCCTGTCTCTGAGAAGATGCACCAGGCGACTCTGGAGGATCTGCGGATTCAATGGCAGATGACCAAGGCCTCCGGCCGTGTCGGAGGCGTCGAGGAGAAGCTGGCGGCCGCTGCCCTTGTCGGAGTGAATACGGTGATGATTTCCCGTCCGCCGGAACAGGGTTATTCGTTTTCTCAGGTTCTTCGAATGATGGCAAACCGACTGGGACTCGGGATGGAACTGGAGCATTATCGGGAGGAAGAAAAGCGTATCAGGCGCACAGTCCGTCCTGCGCAGGGCCGCCTTACAGAGGATGGGAAGAAAATCCTGCACCTGATTGCCATCGGACCGGGAGGACAGAGGTATCTGACGGATGAGGCGAAAGAGGCTCTCGCTGACTGCCAGATCATCTTCGGAGCCGGAAGTCTTTTAGATCGTCTGCAGCTTCCTGAAGATCTGGACACAGAGAGAGAGTACCGCCAGGATTATGTGCGGGAGTACCTGCTTCGCCATCCCGAGATCTCCTCCGCCGGTGTGGTCTTCTCGGGAGATCTGGGATTTTTCAGCGGGGCCGCCGCTTATCCCGGTCCCTATGACTTATTTAAGAATCCGTCCGAAAGGTCAGAGTGGGCGGACTGGGAGATCCTTCGGCACTGCGGTCTTTCCTCTCCCCAGTATCTGGCGGCAAAAGCGGGGATTGTCTGGCAGGATGCTTTCTTTATCAGTCTCCACGGAAGGGAGGATGACGCGCTCGGTCAGATCAGCAGCCATGAGAAGTGCTTTATCATCTTCAGCAGAGGAGGGCAGATTGCGGCCCTGGCCAGGACTCTGTTGGCACAGAGGCAGAGAATGGATCTGATTCTTGGCTATCAGCTGGGATGTAAGGGTGAGAAGGTGATCTTCTGTGACTTGAAGGAGGCCGCGGACATCAGCTACGCGGAAGGTCTCTGGTCTGCATTTTTCATCGGAAAGCGGGTGGTCCGCCCTCTGACACCGGTTTTAGAGGACCGCCAGTTCCTCAGGGATAAGGTGCCGATGACCAGGGAAGAAATCCGTCACCTGTCTGTCCTTGCTCTTGGATTAAAGCCCGGAGATATTCTCTATGATATCGGCGCCGGCAGCGGATCTGTCGCCATGGAGGCGGCCAATATCAGCCCAGATCTCACAGTCTACGCGATCGAGCAGAAGACGGAGGCTGTCGATTTAATCCGCAGGAATATGGCTGCTCTTGACTTAAACAATATCAAGCTGATCCATGGAAGGGCTCCGGCGGCTCTGGAGGATTTGCCGGATCCAAACGCCGTTTTCATCGGTGGTTCTTCCGGGGCGCTTCGAGCCATTTTTGAGGAACTCTGGCGCTGTGGCAAGCCGGTTCGCTTTGTCTTAAATGCCATCACACTGGAGACTCTGGCGGAATATCAGAGACTGGCGGTCAGTCTGCCGATTAGGAGGGAGAAGATCAGCCTGGTGCAGGTCTCCAGGGCCAGGAATATTGCCTCCTATCACATGATGATGTCCGAAAATGGGATCTACATCATCAGTGGAGTTCTGGGAGAGGTATAGCTTACGGGTTAGCAGAAAGTGCATTTCGGATCAGCAGAAAGAGGAGTGAAATGGTCAGTAGAATTATGATTGCCGCTCCTATGAGCGGTTCGGGCAAGACCACAGTCACCTGCGGTCTTCTGGCGGCTCTGAAGAAGAGAGGGAGAAATCCCGTTTCTTTTAAATGCGGGCCGGACTACATCGACCCCATGTTTCACCGCCGTATGTTAGGCATTTCGTCTGATAACTTAGATCCCTACTTTCTGGGGCAAAGTGATATTTGCCATCTGTTGGCAGAGGATGCCAAAAGAGCCGGGAGTGATTTTGCCCTGATTGAGGGAGTGATGGGCCTCTATGACGGACTGGGTGGAGTCAGCGAAGAGGCGTCCTCCTACCAGCTTGCGGTCTGGACAAAGACGCCGATCATTCTTGTGGTTAGAGCCGGGGGGATTGGGCGCAGCCTGATCTCTCTTTTGCGGGGCTTTATGGATGACGACCGGGAGGGACTGATCCGCGGCTGTATTCTAAATCAGGTCTCCCCTTCCTTTTATCCCCGATTGAAGGCCCTGATCGAGGAGGAGCTCAAGCTTCCCGTCTGCGGTTATCTGGCAAAAGACCGGCAGATTGAAATCGGAAGCAGACATCTGGGTCTGATGGCTCCGGACAGCCTTTCGGATCTTGAGTTAAAGCTGACAAAGCTGGCGGAGATGGCAAAAGAAAGCCTGGACCTTGGAGCCATTGAAAAAATTGCAGAACAGGCTCCTCTCCTGAATGTTGGGGAGAAAAGATCGGATTGTAGCAACGACAGGAGCGGACGGGACCGGCAAAGCTACAGCGATGACGGGGAAGAACTGGACAAGCAAAATCGCGGCGACAGTGGGAACGGACCAAACCAGCAGAAATACAGCGATGGCCGGGGCGGACAGGATCGGCAAAAGCCTAAAAGCAGGGAATATGCCGGCAAATTTTTCGGCCTTCGCGTTGCTCTGGCAAAGGACCGGGCATTTTCCTTCATTTATCCGCAGAATCAGAGAGTTCTCGAGGAGATGGGGGCGCAGATCGTTCCCTTTTCCCCCCTGCATGACAAGCGCCTGCCTGAGAATATTGACGGGCTGATCTTAAGCGGAGGATACCCGGAGCTCTATCTCAAGCAGCTGGAGGACAATCAGAGCATGCGGGCCGATATCCGAAGTGCCATTGCCGGCGGCCTGCCCTCGATTGCAGAGTGCGGAGGCTTTCTCTACCTCAAGGAGGTCGTGAGTGATCCCGAGGGCAAATCCTATCGCATGTGCGGGCTTTTGCCCGGAAGAGCCTGGAAGACCAACCGGCTGGTCCGCTTTGGCTATGTTGAACTGCGGGGGAAGAAGGGAAGCGGTTTCCCAGGTATGGAGAGGATTCGCGGGCATGAGTTTCACTACTATGACACAAGTGAAAACGGGTCCGACATGTTGGCAACCAAGCCGCTCTCAGGGAGGAGCTGGTCCTGTGCTTTTTCGGGTCCGGATCACTGGTGGGGCTTTCCCCATCTCTATTACGCTTCCTGCCCCAGGTTTGCCGCCAATTTCCTCTATGCGGCTGACCTCTACCATAAGAGAAGGATGGCAGAGGAGAGAAATGATGACTGAAACGAGGTAGAAATCAAAGACAGGCTGCCGGTTACAACATGCGGGTGAGGGCAGTATCTGATGATAAGGAGAATGGCGTGAAGAATTCATTTCGATATTTTGAGAACAGGGACTGCAAGTATTACCCCTGCCATAAGATGGAGCATATCAACTGCCTCTTCTGTTATTGTCCCCTCTACAGCTATGACTGCCCGGGGAACTACGAGATGAGAGAGATTCGCGGCCGCATGGTCAAGGTATGCACAGACTGCACCTATCCCCACGAGGCAGAGAACTATCCGGCAATTATTCGGATTTTGAGTGGGTATTGAATAGAAATAATGGAGTCCGTAAAATCCTTTTAATGATTGCGAAAAAATAATTGTATTGGAATAGTTAGCATGTGTGTTAGGAGAAATCAGGGGAATGATGGAACGATATATTATTGAATGGTGTGTTTTGGTCTATCTGGTGGTAATCAGTATTTTATTGTACACAGGTAAGGGAGGCCTATTTATACCGATCTATAATGCCTTATCTCGACAAGAACAAGATAAATACAATAAGAAAGTTTTTTATAAAGGGATCGCTCGGTTTTATGCTGTTTGTGCAATGGCGACGCTTATTGGCTTTTTAGGTGATTTTTTTAAGTATACATTTCTTTTATATCTTACATTGGTGATCGTTCTTTTGGCTGTTGTTGCTTTAAATTTGTGGATGGCTTTCAGCAAAAATTTAAAAAACAGGTCGGCAGACATAAAATAGCTCCGCTGGCCGACGGCTGAAAGAAAGGAAATCCCGGCACTTGCAAGACAGGTCAAGAGGTGCTATCATATGTATGTTGTTGTTGGGAGCGGATCCGAGAGGACCCGCTCCCATCTTGTGCAGAGCAGGACAGGAGACGGAATGTCACGAAAAGAGACCTATGAAGAGAAGACAGAGGCTTTTCTCCTTCCCATCCTGGAGAAACATGGCTTTTCTCTTGTGGACGTGGAGTATGTCAAGGAGGGGGGACAGTACTATCTTCGAGCCTATATCGACAAGCCGGGTGGAATTACCATCGATGACTGCGTCGATGTCAGCAGAGAAATGAACGAGATCCTGGATCGGGAAGATTACGTCGACGGGACCTATACCTTTGAGGTGTCCTCTCCAGGTCTGGGCCGTCCCATCCGCAAAGAACGGGACTTCGCGCGCAATCTTGACAAAGAGGTGGAAATTAAAAGCTACCGGGCGATCGACGGTGAAAAGGAATTTTTGGGTCTGCTGCGGGACTACTCAAAGGCGGACGTCACAATCGAGAGCGAAGAGGGGATCCGAAAGATCTGCAGGGAGGATATCGCGCTGATCCGAGAGGCCATTGATCTCTCGTCGTTTTAGAATTATCTCAGGAGGGAAAACATGAGTAACACAGATTTACTGGAAGCGCTTGATGCCTTGGAGACGGAGCGCGGTATCAGCAAGGAGCATATTCTCGAAGCGATTGAAAAATCTCTTGTTGCCGCCTGCAAGGTGACTTATAAGTTCTCCGACAACGCGACCAATCTGCGGGCGGTTGTAGATCGCGAGACAGGGGACTTCCACGTGTTCGTCAAAAAGACGGTTGTCGATGAAGTGACCAATCCGCAGAGTGAGATGTCTTTAGAGGAGGCGCACGACATTGACGGGAGTCTGAATGTGGGAGACACGGCGGAAGAGGAGCTGCAGTCACATGACTTCAGCCGTATCGCGGCGTCTACAGCCAAGAACATCATGAAGCAGATGATCCTGGAGGAGGAGAGGAAAATTCTCCTGGATGAGTATATCAAGATTGAACACGATATCGTTACCGGCGTCGTGCAGAGATTCATCGGAAGGAATATCTCGGTCAATCTGGGTAAGGTCGACGCTTTTCTTCCGGAGAGCGAGCAGGTAAAGGGAGAACATTATCACCAGTCCGACCGGATCCGCGTCTATGTGCTTGAGGTCAAGGACGCGGCCAAGGGTCCCCGCATTCGGGTGTCTCGCACGCACCCGGAGCTCGTGAAGAGGCTCTTTGAGGAGGAAGTGACAGAGGTCAAGGACGGAATCGTTGAGATCAAGGCGATTGCGCGTGAAGCGGGCAGCCGGACCAAGATGGCGGTCTGGTCCAATGACCCGGATGTGGATCCTCTGGGCGCCTGTGTGGGCGTCAACGGAAGCCGTGTCAACGCGATTGTCAACGAGCTCCACAACGAGAAGATAGACATTATCAACTGGAATGAGAACCCTGCCATGTTGATTGAAAATGCCCTGTCTCCAGCCAAGGTGATCGCGGTGCTTGCGGATGAAGACGCCAGAGAGGCAAAGGTGGTTGTTCCCGACTATCAGCTCTCCCTCGCGATTGGAAAGGAGGGGCAGAACGCCCGTCTGGCAGCCCGGCTGACCGGTTATAAGATTGATATCAAGTCGGAGACACAGGCTCAGGAGGCTGAGGGCTGGCTGGATTACGATGAGGACTATGACGACGACTATGACGAGGACGCTTATGAGGAGGACTATGAAGATGATCCTTCCTATGAGGGAGAGGATTCGTATGATCAGCAAAGCGATGCAGACGATGAGGAGTACGACGCGGACTTTGATGAGGATGATGAGGCATGAGCTTAAAGCATGTTCCCATGCGCATGTGTGTCGCCTGCCGGCAGATGAAATCTAAGAAGGAACTCATTTGCCTGCGATGCAAGTCGGGATCCGTCTTCATTGACCGAGACCACAGGGGACAGGGAAGAGGCGCCTATCTTTGTCAGAGCCCGGATTGCCTGGCCAAAGCGATCCGCAGCAAGGCCATAGACAGGGCCCTGGGCGCGAGAGTCGATGAGAGTGTGCTGCGGGCATTGAGCGAGGAGATGTGATTCATGAACCGTGTTCTCCAGTTTCTTGGCCTTTGTGCCAGAGGAAGACATGTACAGAGCGGGGCTTTTTCCGTAGAAAAGAATGTGAAGAGACATCGGGCCGCATTGGTGGTGGTGGCTGAGGATGCCTCGGAGAACACGAAAAAGGATTTTCGTGATATGTGCAGTTACTACCATACGGATCTCCGTATTTACGGGAGTAAGATCAGCATCGGGCACGCCATCGGTCAAAAGATGCGGGCCGTGGTCTGTGTGACGGATAGGAAGATGGCGGAGGCTTTGTGCCAAAAGATTGACGCGGAGTCCACAACTGAATAAGGGAGGACCAGGAATGGCAAAAACCAGAATATATGAATTAGCAAAAGAGATCGGAGCGGAATCCAAGGATGTCCTTGCCCTTGCGCAGAAGATGGGCGCGGATGCAAAGACCGTCTCCAGCGGGCTCGACCAGGAGACGGCGGACGGGATCCGGGGGCATTTTATAAAAAAGCCGGAGAAAAAGAAGGAAGCTCCTGTCAAAAAGGACATGGAGGCAGAGAAGGTGCGTCAGGAAGCTGCTGCGCATAGGCCGGTCCGGGAGAAGAAGCCGGAGACCGCCGACGGCGAAAAGGCCAGAGAGAAGACGGCGGATGGGACTGCTGCCGGACAGGAGAAGCCAAAGAAAAAACATGTCAGGTTTATCGTCAATCACCAGAACATGAGCAATGGCGGCGGCGATGGCAGGGCAAGGAGAAGAGAAGGGGATCGCCGCAGGAATCGGGACGATCGCCGTCAGACCGCGCCAAGGGGAATCATCCGGCCCAAGGGACTGGTCTCTCAGAGAACGCTTGTCTCCAATGAGCCTCAGGAGGAGATAAAAGAGCAGACTCCCGCAGCGATCAGCGGGCAGGAGGACGCGACTCTTCGTGAGCAGACACCCAGGGAGCAGACGCCCAGAGAGCAGGCACCCAGAGAGCAGGCACCCAGAGAGCAGACGTCCAGGACAGAGCAGGCTCCGGGGGCTGACCGGAAGGCCAAAGGGGAAGAGACCAGAAAGAGAGAACAGACTGCCGCGGGCGAGCGCCCTGCCAGGAGGGAGCCCGCGAAGGCAGCCTCCAAGGGAGCCGGAATTAAGATCCTCGGCCATATTGACCTCTCCAAGTCCGGCTATGGAAATAACCGCGGCAGAGGGGGAGATAATCGAGGCTCCAATCGCGGACGAGGCGGCAATGACAGTGGAGCCCGCAGGGGAAATGCCGGTCAGGGCGGCCGCGGTTCCGCAGCCGCAATGGTTCAGAGCCCGGTTGTCGCTAACGGCAACGGGGGCCGCAAGAATTACGGATCAGGGTCTGCCTACGGGAACCGCAAGAGAAGGGACGACAGGAGCCGTCATGCCGAGAATATGGTTTCTCTCGAGAAGACCACAACCAAGCGCAACCGAAATAAGAACAAGGGACCGGAGAGAAATATGGAGGAACTGCTCACGATTCAGCTTCCCGAACATCTGACCATTCAGTCTCTGGCTGAGAAGATGATGGTAACCCCATCCGAGGTGATCAAGAACCTCTTTATGAAGGGGACGATGGCCACTATCAATACAGAGCTGGACTACGAACAGGCGGAGAAGATCGCTGAGGAATTCAACTGTATCTGCGAGCCTGAGGAAAAAGAAGACGTGATCGAGGAGCTCCTGACCGATGAGGATGATGATCCCGAGAGCCTGGTACCCAGACCGCCGGTTGTCGTTGTCATGGGTCATGTCGATCACGGTAAGACCTCTCTTCTGGATAAAATACGCCAATCCAATGTGAGCGGCAAGGAGGCCGGAGGAATCACGCAGGCCATCGGAGCCTATACGGTCAAGGCCAAGGATCGGAAAATCACTTTCCTGGATACGCCCGGACACGAGGCCTTTACCGCGATGCGGATGCGTGGGGCCAATTCTACGGATATTGCTGTCTTAGTGGTTGCCGCTGACGACGGCGTCATGCCGCAGACCGTTGAGGCGATCAATCATGCCAAGGCTGCCGGCGTGGAGATTATTGTCGCCATCAACAAGATCGATAAGGTTGGGGCCAATGTAGACCGCGTCAAGCAGGAGCTCTCGGAATATGAACTGATTCCGGAGGACTGGGGTGGCTCAACGGTCATGGTTCCTGTATCCGCCCATACCGGAGAGGGAATCGATACCCTTCTCGATATGATTCTTTTGACGGCAGATGTTCTGGAGCTCAAGGCCAATCCCAACCGCAATGCCCGTGGCGTCATCATTGAGGCGAAGCTGGACAGAGGACGCGGCGTTGTCGCGACCGCCCTGGTACAGAAGGGAACCCTGCATGTCGGCGACTACATGGCCGCCGGCGCAAGCTTCGGAAGGATTCGGGCCATGTCTGACGACCATCACAAGAGGGTGAAGCAGGCAGGTCCATCTGTTCCCGTTGAAATTTTGGGACTTTCTGAGGTTCCCAATGCCGGGGAGATCTTCAACGTGCTCGACTCCGACAAGGAGGCCCGCTCTTATGCCCAGACCTTTGTCGAGGAGTCCAAGTCCAAGCTTTTGGATGAGACGAGAGCCAGAACCAAGCTGGGCAATGTCTTTGACCAGATTAAGGCCGGCAGCATGAAGGAACTGGATCTGATCGTCAAGGCGGACGTACAGGGCTCTGTCGAGGCTGTCACCAGCGCCCTGGAGAAGCTGTCAAATGATGAAGTGATCGTCAAGGTGATTCATGGAGGCGTCGGAGCTATCTCTGAATCTGATGTCGTGCTGGCGTCTGCCTCGAACGCGATCATCATCGGCTTTAATGTGCGCCCGGATACCGTGGCCAAGAATATGGCAGAGGACGAGGGGGTTGACATTCAGATCTATTCCGTTATCTACAATGCCATTGAAGATGTCGAGGGCGCTATGAAGGGAATGCTTGAGCCCATCTATGAGGAGCAGGTGATCGGCCATGCCCAGGTTCGCCAGATCTTCAAGGCCTCCGGCGTCGGAAATATCGCCGGTTCCTATGTTCTGGACGGTCAGGTGGAGCGCGGCTGCAAGGTTCGGATTCATCGCGGCAAGGATATGATCTGGGAGGGGAATCTCGGGTCCCTCAAGCGCTTCAAGGATGATGTCAAAGAGGTCAAGGCCGGTTATGAGTGCGGTCTGGTCTTTGACGGATTTGCGGACATTCAGGTCGACGATGAGATTGAGGCTTACAAGATGGTGGAGGTTCCCCGTTAGGAGCTTCGCCTCCAAGGAGGATGCATGAGAAAACGCAGTGTCAAAAACAATCGCATCAATGAAGAGGTTCTGCGCGAGCTCTCCAAGATCATCCGGGAAGACGTCAAGGATCCCAGGGTCAGCCTTATGACCAGCGTCACGCTGGTTGAGGTGGCCCCGGATCTCAAGACGGCCAAGGTATACGTCTCCGTGCTTGGAGACAAAGAGGCGGGGATCAATACCGTCAAGGGACTCAAGTCGTCCGCCGGTTTTATCCGCGGCAAGCTTGCCCACTCTGTCAACCTGCGCAATACGCCGGAGCTCTTCTTTATCCTGGATGATTCCATCGCCTACGGAGTTCGCATGTCCAAGCTGATCGATCAGGTAAATGAAGAGGACGCAAAGCATCATGAGAAAGATTGACGAAGTGATTCAAGGCCACAGGGTCATCGGGATTACGGCCCATATTCGTCCCGATGGGGACGCCATCGGCTCTTGCCTGGGTCTCTGGAACTATCTGACGAAAAAATATCCGGATCGGGATATCCGGGTTTATCTGGATCCCCTGCCGGACAAGTTTCTCTTTTTGCCGGGGGCCAGTCAGGTGAGGCAGGTTGGTGAGGAGAGAAAATTTGATCTCTTCATCACATTGGACTGCGGCGCCATCGACCGCATCGGCCCGGCCGCAAGGTATTTTTACGCTGCCAAAGAGACCGTCTGCGTCGATCACCATGTCCGTATGGGGGATTTTGCCCGGATCAACTATATTTTTCCAGATGCCAGTTCGACTTCGGAGCTCATCTTTGATCTGATTGATCAGGAGATGCTGGACGATAAGATCGCCCAATGTCTCTATATGGGAATCGCCCATGACACCGGACTTTTCCAGTATTCCTGCACTTCTGAGAAGACCATGCGGATCGCCGGGAGACTCATGAGCACAGGAATCGACTACTCCGGGATCATCGACGCCACTTTCTCAGCCAGAAGCTTTGCGCAGAACCGCGTCCTTGGTCATGCCCTGGACAAGGCCAGACTCTACGCAAACGGCAGCTTTGTCGCGTCCTATATCACAAAAGAGGAGATGGACGCCTATAGCGTCGCGGCCAGTGATCTGGATCAGATCGTCAGTCAGCTGCGCATCACTAAGGGAGTGGAGGTGGCCTGCTTCCTCTATCAGGTGGGTGAGGATGACTTTAAAGTCAGCTTCCGGTCCAACGGCAGGATCGATGTGGCAGCTTTAGCCATGGAATACGGGGGCGGCGGACATGTCAGGGCAGCGGGCTGCAATACGGCGCTTGAGCCGAAGGAGGCCATCCGTCTCTTCGCTGATCGCGTGGAAGATCTTCTGTCATGATGCAGTCGATCCCGCCTGTTTCGGCAGGCGGGATATTTTTTCATGACATGGAATGCGGATGAAGCATTTGCGGAGCATATGTTCAATAGATTGCAATGGAGAAAAGATGAGATCCGGAATCCTCAATGTCTACAAAGAGCCCGGCTTCACTTCCTTTGACGTGGTGGCCAAATTGCGGGGGATCCTGCATATTAGAAAAATCGGTCATACCGGGACTCTGGATCCGGCTGCCAGAGGGGTTCTCCCGGTCTGTATCGGTCGGGCGACCAAGGCGGTGAATCTCATGGCGAATTGGACCAAGACCTATATCGCCAATATGCAGCTGGGAATACGAACGGACAGCCAGGATATGACGGGGCAAATTCTCGAACGAAATCCAGTCTCGGTCAGTGAGGATGAGATTCAAAGAGAGGTCGCCTCCTTTTTCGGCCCGCAGGATCAGATTCCGCCCATGTACTCAGCCAGGAAGGTGGGAGGAAAGAGACTCTATCATTACGCCAGGCAGGGGATTGAGCTGGAACGCAGGGCCAGTCACATCGTGATCTATGACATTCAGATTCTATCCATGGAATTACCCCATGTCATAATGGAGGTGACCTGTTCCAAAGGAACCTATATCCGTACCCTCTGCTCGGATATCGGGGACGCCCTCGGATGCGGAGCATCTATGGCCGCCCTGGAGCGAATCCGGGTAGGGGATTTTGACAGTAAGAACGCGCTGCGGCTGGATCAGATCCAGGAAGCAGTCGCCGCCGGGAGACTGGAAGACATTCTCTATCCGGTTGACGCTGTTTTCGCGGATCTTCCGGCATTAAAGCTTCCAGAGGGACTGACGAAGGCGGGGAAAAACGGGGCTCCCATCGCGGAGAAGACAGAAGGGATAACCTGTCTTTATGAGGGGGGAAAGCAGTCGCGGACAGGGTCAGACTGGCGAAAGGCCGGTCTGGGACTGGCCTTTCGGGTCTATCTGTCTGACGGGGTTTTTCTTGGAATTTATGTGAGATGCGAGGAGGGACTTCGCCTGAAGAACTTCTTCTATGAGGAGAGGCTATGATCTATCTCTATGGTCCCGCGCAGGATCGGATAATGGAAGACAGCGCTGTCTGTGTGGGCAAGTTTGACGGCCTTCACAGGGGACACCGCCTTTTGATAGATAAGACCAGGGAGGAGGAGACAAGAGGACTGGTCTCAGTTGCCCTGACATTTAAGACATCCCCTCGCAGATTTCTGGATCAGGATCGCTTTAACATCGTGGATAACAGGGAGAGAGGCATGCTCTTCGAGAGGACCGGAATTTCCTGTTTGCTCCAATGGGAATTCAAAGAAAAGGTTGCGCGTATGGAGCCGGAAGCCTTCCTTCGACAGCTGGTTCATGACCTGTCCATGCGAACGCTGGTCGTGGGAGAGGACTTTCACTTTGGCTATCGCGGGGCGGGAGATGTTGAGACCCTTAAGCAACTGGCTCCGGAGCTTGGCTTTCGCCCCCTGATTATTCCCAAGCTCAAGGAGGGCGGGGAGGATATCTCTTCCAGCCGCATCCGCCGTCTGATTACAGGGGGACAGATCGAAGAGGCGAATGCCCTCCTGGGCTACGATTTCTTTTGTTACGGAGAGATTGTTCACGGCAGAAAAATCGGGCGGACGATCGGGATTCCGACCATCAATCTCTCTCCGCCTGAGGACAAGCTTCTGCCCCGCTATGGGGTCTATGTGACCAGAGTAGTGATGGGGACAAAGTCTTACTGGGGCATGACCAATGTCGGCGTCAAGCCGACGATTGAGGGCAGACGCGCGCCTGGGATCGAGACCTATCTGATGGACTTTGAGGGAGATATCTATGGAAGGGAGGCCAGAATTGATTTCCTGCACTTTGTGAGAGATGAGAAGAAATTCGAGGATATAAAGGCCCTGAAGCTGCAGATCGGCAGAGATAAAGAGCAGATTGCCAGATATGCGAGCTGTCACCCGGAGAGTCTTTCGGAGTGAAATACAGCTTGCTATATTAAGAGCAGGTATGGTATGATCTACCAGTAATTGAGGCCATACTCAGTGCGCGGAAACTCCGACCCGCACTTGGTAGCGGCGAATCGATTGAAATAAGGAGGATTCGAATGATCGCAAAAGACAAAAAGACAGCAATTATCAACGAGTACGCCAAGGGAGCGAACGACACCGGTTCACCCGAGGTACAGATTGCAGTTCTGACGGCTCGCATCAATGAGCTGACCGAGCACATGAAGAAGAACCCCAAGGATTTCCATTCCAACCGCGGTCTTCTGAAGATGGTCGGAAAGAGACGCAATCTCCTGGGCTATCTCAAGGACAAGGATATTGAGAGATATCGTTCCTTAATCGAGCGCCTGGGTCTGCGTAAATAAGAATTTCTTAGGCGGAGTGATCATCACTCCGCTTTATTTTTGACAAGGGAATGTATGAGAGGCTCACATTCCATTGTTTTTATAAAAATCACATAGCCGCAGGTTGCGATTGTAGATGATGTTTTATAGTGGGTTTGTATCAGTGGAGAAGGTTTGTATGAAGACATTTAGGATGGAACTGGCCGGAAGGGAACTTCAGATCGAAGTGGGCAAGGTCGCCAAGCAGGCCAACGGGGCGGTTATGATCCGCTACGGGGAGACGACGCTTCTGTGTACGGCGACTGCCAGCGAAAAGCCCAGAGAGGGGATTGACTTCTTCCCTCTGTCCGTCGAATTCGAGGAGAAGTACTACTCGGTCGGCAAGTTTCCCGGCGGCTTTAACAAGAGAGAGGGTAAGGCCAGCGAGAACTCTGTTTTGACCGCCCGCGTGATTGACCGTCCGATGCGTCCTCTCTTTCCCAAGGATTACCGCAATGACGTCACCCTGAACAATTTGGTGCTCTCCGTGGATCCTTCCTGCAGACCGGAACTGGTCGCTATGATCGGCACGGCAATGGCGACCGCGATTTCTGATATTCCCTTCGACGGCCCCTGCGCCATGACACAGGTGGGGATGATCAATGGGGATCTGCTGATCAATCCTTCCCAGTCTGACTGGGACAATGGAGACCTGCGTCTGACGGTGGCATCCACAAGGGACAAGGTCATCATGATCGAGGCCGGGGCCAATGAGCTGTCTGATCAGGAGATGATTGAAGCGATCTACAAGGCGCATGACGTCAACCAGACCATTATTGCCCTGATTGATCAGATGGTTGCTGAGGTCGGCAAGGCCAAGCACGATTATGAACATGTGGCAATTGACCGGCAGATGTTCGAGGAAATGAAGAAGATTGTGACTCCCGAGCAGATGGAAGAGGCTGTGTTCTCCGATGAAAAACAGGTTCGGGAGGAGAATATCCGCAGGGTGACAGAGCGCCTGGCCGAGGCTTTCGCTGACCGTGAGGATTACCTGGCTGTCCTGGATTCCGCGGTCTATCAGTACCAGAAGAAGACGGTTCGGAAGATGATCCTGAAAGACCACAGGCGGCCTGACGGCCGCGCCTTGGATCAGATCCGTCCTCTGTCTGCGGAGGTGGACTTGATCCCCCGCGTGCACGGATCCGCCATGTTCACCAGAGGACAGACCCAGATCTGTAATATTGTCACGCTTGCGCCCCTGTCAGAGGTGCAGAGGGTAGAGGGACTGGACGCCAATGTGACAAATAAACGCTACATCCACCAGTATAACTTCCCCTCTTACTCTGTGGGAGAGACCAAGCCCTCCAGGGGACCCGGACGGCGGGAGATCGGCCATGGGGCTTTGGCGGAGAGAGCGCTGCTTCCGGTTTTGCCCACCGTGGAGGATTTCCCTTATGCGATTCGCGCTGTCTCAGAGACCTTTGAGTCTAACGGGTCTACTTCCATGGCCTCTACCTGCGCTTCCTGCATGTCGCTGATGGCGGCGGGCGTTCCCATCAAGAAGATGGTTGCCGGCATTTCCTGCGGACTGGTAACAGGGGAGGACGATGACGACTATGTTCTACTCACGGACATTCAGGGTCTGGAAGATTTCTTCGGGGACATGGATTTCAAGGTGACCGGGACGAAAGACGGCATCACGGCCATCCAGATGGATATCAAGATCCACGGTCTGACGAGGACCATCGTTGAGGAGGCCATCCGAAGAACCCATGAGGCCCGTCTCTTTATCATGGACAACTGCATGTCAAAGGCGATCGACCGGCCGCGCGCCGAGTTGTCCAAGTACGCTCCCAAGATTGTGCAGATCCAGATTGATCCGTCCAAGATTGGAGATGTGGTCGGTCAGAGAGGCAAGACCATCAACGAGATCATCGATCGCACTGGAGCCAAGATCGATATTGACGAGTCCGGCGCAGTTTCTGTTTCGGCGATGGATCAGGCCGCAATCGACGAGGCGGTCCGTCTGGTAGAGATTATCACGATGGATTTTGAGAAGGGACAGCATCTGACAGGAAAGGTGGTCTCCATCAAGGAATTCGGCGCTTTCATCGAATTCGCCCCCGGCAAGGAGGGGATGGTGCACATCTCCAGGATTGCCAACCAGAGAATTGACCGCGTTGAGGATGTACTGACCCTGGGCGATATCGTCGAAGTGGTCTGCATGGGCAAGGATAAGATGGGTCGCATGTCCTTCTCGATGAAGTCGTCTGACCTGGCTCAGTGACTTTAAAAGCCTGACCCCGCTCGCCGGATCTTTCCTGCGAGCGGATTTTTTTGTGATTTTTCTTCTGTGTCGCTGTCGGAGATTTTATGGAACTCAACGTGAAACTGGAGACATTTGAGGGGCCCTTAGACCTGCTCCTGCATCTCCTTGACAAGAATAAGGTCGATATCTACGATATTCCAATTGTCGAAATCACTAGACAATATATGGAGTATATGGAGGCTATGAAGGAGGAGTCTTTAGATGTGACCAGTGAATTTCTGGTCATGGCAGCCACTCTTCTTGATATCAAGTCCCGGATGCTTCTTCCCAGGTCTGACGGAGAGGAAGCTCAGGAGGAAGAGGACCCCAGGGCAGACCTGGTTCGTCAACTTCTGGAATACAAGCTCTATAAATATATGGCCGACCAGCTGAGGGATCAGCAGTCGGCGGCCAGGCTGCATTTCTACCACAGGGCCTCGATTCCGAAAGAGGTCCGGGCCTATGAGCCGCCGGTAGATCCAAATCAGCTGATCGAAGAGTCCGGCGTCGACTTGAACCGGCTCTATGAGGTCTTTCAGGAGGCACTGCTCAGACAGGAGCGGCGGATTGATCCCATCCGGGCCAAATTCGGCAATATCAAGAGGGAAGAGATCTCTGTTGATGACAGGATCGACGACTTGAGAAAATTCGCCCGGACGAGAAAGCGTTTCTCCTTCCGAAGTCTCTTACAGGGGGCGAAGAGCCGAACGGAACTTGTCGTGACCTTTTTGGCCATTCTTGAAATGATGAAGGCAGGAAATATTGTGGTCAGCCAGGAGGAGAGTTTCGGAGAGATCGAGATCGAGTCCAGACTGACGGAGGAGTAGGGAATCATGGAGAAGAAAGAACTCTATAAGACAGTCGAGGGAATTCTCTTTACTATGGGAGATGCCGTTGAGCCAACGCGTATCGCGCAGGCTCTTCAGATTCCGCTTTCTCAGGTGACCGACTGTCTGGAGCAGATGAAGCGGGACTATGAGCTTCAGGACAGGGGAATGCGGATCATCTCTTTGGAGTCCGCCTATCAGATGTGCACCAGTACTGATATTTACGAGTCATTGATTAAAATTGCCAGACAGCCCCAAAAACAGGTCCTGACGGACGTCATGCTTGAGACCCTCTCGATTGTGGCTTATAAGCAGCCGGTCACGAAGGCGGAGGTGGACAAGATTCGCGGGGTATCCTCAGATCATGCCATCAGTCGGCTTGTGGAGTATGACCTGATTGAGGAGCTGGGACGGCTGGACGCTCCGGGAAGACCCATGCTCTTTGGGACGACGGAGCAGTTTTTGCGTTCCTTCGGGGTTTCTTCCCTGGATGAACTGCCGGCCATGAGCCCTCTCCAGGTCGAGGAGTTCCGTCAGGAGGCCTCCGAGGAGGCCGCAGAGATGGAGGTGGATATCTGATTATTTAGCGATTCATTCAGTTGAATTATCCAGATAAGAGAGATACTATTATTTAGTCGGCTTTTGGACCTTTTTCGGGGGACAGGGCCAGTAGAACGCGTTTTTTCTGCAAAGAGCATATAAAAATGCGTGAGAGAGATCATAATATATGGAGGAATGAGCATGAGTAATGTAGCAACAAGCCCTGCGTTCCGAAGAATCGAATCTCTTCTCGATGAGCACAGCTTCGTGGAACTCGGAGCGCTTGTGACTTCAAGAAGTACGGATTTTAATTCTCAGGAGCAGAAGGCTCCGTCTGACGGTGTTGTGATCGGTCATGGAACCGTCGACGGGAATCTGGTCTTTGTCTACAGCCAGGATGCCGGGGTGATGGGCGGATCCGTCGGCGAGATGCATGCCAGAAAGATCTGCCAGCTCTACGAAATGGCAGTCAAGGTCGGAGCGCCAGTGATCGGGCTTCTCGATTCGACCGGGATTCGTCTGCAGGAATCTATAGACGCCCTGGACGCGGTCGGACGGATTTATGCCAGCGCAGTTGCGGCTTCCGGTGTGATTCCTCAGCTGACAGCGGTCTTTGGCAATTGCGGCGGAGGTCTGGGAATTCTGACATCGATATCAGATTTCACCTTTATCGAGGAGGGCGCCAGACTCTTCATCAACTCCGCCAACGCAATTCCCGGCAACAGTGAGGAGACCTTAGATACTGCCTCCGCCGCCTTTCAGTTTGAGGCAGGTAACGCGGATGGGATTGGAAGCGAAGAAGAGATTCTGTCTCAGATCCGCTCTATGATCTCTCTTGTTCCCGGCTCTAATCTGCAGGAGGGAGAGGTTGCTGAGGCCTCTGATGATTTGAATCGCGCCGCCGAAGGGCTGGATGTCAAGAGAGACGATGCCCGGGCCGCCGCAGCGGAGCTCGCCGATCAGCATGTATTTTTTGAGACCAGGGCAGGATATGCCAAAGAGATGACCACAGGCTTTATCCGGCTCGGCGGAATTACGGTCGGCATCTTCGGCAACACGCAGAAGTGCGATGACCGGGATGACGGCAATCAGCTGACAGTCAATGGGGCTTATAAGGCGGCTGATTTTGTCCGCTTCTGCGACGCGTTTGATATTCCTCTGCTCAGTTTGACCAACGTGACTTCTTATGAGGCGAGTCTCTATGCGGAGAAGGCTCTGGGACAGGCTGCGGCCCGTCTGATTTACGCTCTGGCCTCCGCCTCGGTTCCCAAGATCAATGTAATTACTAAGAAGGCTGTCGGAACGGCATTTTTAGCTATGAACGCCAAGTCTGTCGGCGCTGATTTAACCTTCGCTCTGCCCGATGCGCAGATTGAGATTATGGACGCCAGTCTGGCTGCCCAGGTCATGTATGCTTCTGCCGATCAGGCAGAGCAGACGGCGCAGGCCAGGGCATTTGCAGAGAAGCAGTCAGGCGTCATCGCGGCGGCAGGCCGAGGCTTTGTCGACCGGATTGTCGCTCCCGAGGATTTGAGAAAATACCTGATTGCCGGTTTTGAAATGCTCCTTGGAAAGAGAGAGGATTTCACGTTCAAGAAGCACGGGACCAAGTAAGAAAGGTGAGACTATGAGAAAGAAAGTAAGAATTCTCGCTCTGACCTTGATCAGCATTTTTCTTCTGACTGCCTGCGGCAGCGCAAGGACGGACTACAATGGCTACTCTGAGCAGGATATTCAGTCTGTGATTCAAAAGACGGCCGGTCAGCTGCAGGCTCTGTCCGCCGATGAAGCCAGACAGTATCAGAACTACTACAGCAAGAATACAAAGGAAGAGAATGCTGCGGTCTATGCCGAGATGTTTAAAAACTGGGCCGAAAACCGCGACCAGGCGGGAGATTTCCAGGACTACGGCAAATTCACTTTGAGTAAGTCGGGAAAGACCCTGACCGCGACACAGATCCTTAAGTACAGCAAGCGCGACTTAAAGCTGACCTATGTGATGAAGGCCAAGACCATGGAGGTCACATCCATCAACATTGAGCAAGTCTATGGGTTAGGCGAGACCATGGGCAAGGCGGGACTCAATGTCCTCATGGGCATGGGAACGGTATTTTTCATGCTGATCCTGATCTCAATTTTGATCAGTCTCTTCAAATTCATTCCCGGTTCCGGCGCGTCTGTCAAGAAACCATTGATAGATGAGTTCCTGGAGGAAGATGAGGATGAAGGAGAAGATGCCGACGATCTTGAGCTAGTCGCCATTGTTTCCGCAGCGATTGCTGCGTCCACCGGAAGCTCGACCGATGATTTCGTCGTTCGGTCCATCAAGAGAAGATATTAATCAGGAGGAAGTCACCATGAAAAACTATACGATCACCGTTAACGGCAAGAGCTATGATGTCACTGTAGAAGAGGGAGCCGGATCCGCGTCCGCCCCACGCAGCCAGGCTGTCGCAGCTCCCGCAGCAGCCCCTGCAGCCCCTGTGGCAGGCAGTGGAGCAGGATCTGTTCGCATTGAGGCCGGAGCCGCAGGCAAGGTCTTTAAGCTCAATGTTCCTGTGGGAACCGCGGTCAAGAAGGGGGATACAGTTTTAACCCTTGAGGTTATGAAGATGGAGACCCCGGTTGTTGCTGCCCAGGACGGTACCGTCGCGTCAATCGAAGTAACAGAGGGACAGCAGGTCGAGGCCGGTGATCTTCTGGCCACCATGAACTAAGCGAGCCTTTCCAGGAGGAAATAATTCATGAGTTATGTTTTGGAGACGATAACAAACCTCCTCGGTCAGACAGCTTTCGCGAGTCTCACTCCCGGAAACTATGTCATGATCGGCGTGGCCTGCGTCTTCCTCTTTCTTGCGATCAAGAAGGGCTTTGAGCCCCTCTTGCTGGTGCCGATTGCGTTCGGCATGCTCTTGGTCAATATCTATCCCGATATTATCGCAAGTCCGGAGGATACCAGCAACGGCGTGGGAGGTTTGCTCTACTATTTCTACCAGCTGGACGAGTGGTCCATCTTACCGTCTCTCATCTTTATGGGCGTCGGGGCAATGACTGACTTCGGTCCTCTGATCGCCAATCCCATTTCATTTTTGATGGGGGCGGCTGCTCAGCTGGGAATCTATCTGGCCTATCTTCTGGCGATTTTTATGGGATTTTCCGACAAGGCCGCAGCGGCCATTTCCATTATCGGAGGAGCGGACGGTCCTACATCGATTTTCCTGGCGGGCAAGCTGGGACAGTCGGCTCTGATGGGGCCGATCGCCGTGGCGGCGTATTCTTATATGTCCCTGGTGCCCATCATTCAGCCTCCGATCATGAGGTTGTTCACGACCAAGGAGGAGCGGTCCATACATATGGCGCAGCTTCGTCCGGTGTCCAAGCTGGAGAAGATTCTCTTTCCTATCATTGTGACGATCATTGTCTGCCTTGTGCTTCCCACGACGGCGCCCCTGGTCGGGATGCTGATGCTGGGCAATCTCTTCCGTGAGTCCGGTGTGGTTCGTCAGCTGACAGAGACCGCGTCCAATGCCATGATGTACATTGTCGTTATCCTGCTGGGAACTTCCGTAGGAGCTTCTACTTCCGCGGAGGCCTTCCTCAATGTGACGACGATCAAAATCGTTGTTCTGGGTCTGATTGCCTTCGCTTTCGGTACTTTCGGAGGTGTGATCCTGGGAAAAATCCTGTCCCATATCACACACGGCAAGATCAATCCTCTGATCGGGTCCGCCGGAGTATCCGCTGTGCCGATGGCCGCCCGTGTCTCCCAGAAGGTGGGTGCAGAAGAGGATCCGACCAACTTCCTTTTGATGCATGCAATGGGCCCCAATGTCGCCGGTGTTATCGGCACGGCTGTCGCGGCCGGCGTCTTCATGGCAATATTTGGGATATGATGATCACAGCCGAGCAAAGCTGGTGTATTGCGCGTGGGGAGCTCGCTCACCAAAGCGCGATACATCAACTTTGAGAGGCGCCTCTGCATGAGCATGAAGCGATGCGGAGCAGAGCGGGAATGCGAATGCAGGGGAGGATTGCGGGAGCGCGAAGCGCGGAGCAATCCGGTGATCATCAAGGAATTACGACACGCCCCTGCATGAGCATGAAGCGATGCGAAGCAGAGCGGGAATGCGAATGCAGGGAGGAAAACACTTGTATCACTTGTTGAGAGGAGAGATACATGGCTGATAAGAAATTAAAGATTACAGAGACGGTTCTGCGTGATGCCCACCAGTCTCTGATTGCAACCCGCATGACGACGGAGGAGATGCTTCCCATTGTTCCGGCCATGGACAAGATCGGCTACAATGCAGTGGAGTGCTGGGGCGGAGCTACTTTCGATGCCTGCCTGCGTTTCTTGAAGGAAGACCCCTGGGACCGTCTGCGCAAGCTCAAAGCTGGCTTCAAGAACACGCCTCTGCAGATGCTCTTCCGCGGACAGAATATCTTAGGTTATAAGCCCTATGCGGATGACGTTGTGGAGTACTTCGTACAGAAGTCTGTGGCCAATGGAATCGACGTGGTACGTATCTTTGACTGCCTGAATGACCTGCGCAATTTAGAGACGGCGGTCAAGGCGACGGTTAAGGAGGGGGGACACGCCCAGGTAGCCCTGTCCTATACCCTGGGTGACGCCTATACCTTAGATTACTGGATGAAGAAGGCCAAGGGCATTGAAGAGATGGGAGCCAATTCCATCTGCATTAAGGACATGTCCGGGCTGCTGATTCCCAAGGCTGCGACCGAGCTTGTCAGCGCCTTAAAATCCGCGACGGATCTGCCGATAGAGATTCATACTCACTACACCTCCGGCGTAGCTTCCATGACCCTGATGAAGGCGGTTGAGGCAGGCGCTGATATCATCGATACTGCCATTTCCCCCTTTGCCCTTGGAACTTCCCAGCCTGCAACAGAGGTTATGGTTGAAGCCTTCAAGGATACTCCCTATGATACAGGCTTGGATCTGGACAAGCTGGCAGAGATCGCCGAGTACTTTGCTCCCATTCGCCAGAAGTACATCGATAATGGCCGCCTGGATCCCAAGGTCCTGGGAGTTAATATCAAGACCCTCATGTATCAGGTTCCCGGTGGCATGCTCTCTAACCTGATTGGTCAGCTCAAGGAGCAGGGAAAGTCTGACAAGCTGCAGGAGGTTCTCGAGGAAGTACCCCGCGTCCGCAAGGATCTGGGTGAGCCCCCTCTGGTTACCCCCTCTTCACAGATCGTGGGAACACAGGCCGTCTTCAATGTCCTCATGGGAGAGCGCTATAAGGTCGTGACGGATCAGACCAAGGATTTGCTCCTGGGTAAATACGGAAAGACCGAGAAATCCTTTAATCCCGAGGTTGTCGAGAAAGCTCTGGGCGATCGTAAGTCTGAGGCGATCAGCTGTCGGGCGGCGGATCTGATAGAACCCCAGCTCCCGGAAATGGAAAAGGCAGTTGCTCCTTACAAACAGCAGGATGAGGATACCCTGTCCTATGCCCTCTTCCCCCAGGTCGCTGTCGAGTACTTCAAGTACCGTCAGGCTCAGCAGACCAAGATGGACGCCAAGCTGGCAGACAGCGAGAACGGGGCCTATCCTGTATGAGCTTTTGCCTTTTGGCGAAAATTCTTCCGAGATAAATATTTTCGCCAACAGGATTGATATTCGCAGAGCATAGATTTACTGTCATGAATCAAGGAGCCGGTTCTTTATGTGAATCGGTTCCTTTTTTATGCCTATGAAATGCCCGTGTCGTTTGCCTTCCATTGTATAAGAGAATAATGTATAATAAGTTATACAAATCATACATAACACACTTTTATTCCAAAGGAGGGATTATCGTGAAAGCACCAAAAGGGAAATATGCATGGACAGCTACCGTTGGGGAAAAAGGTCAGATTGTGATCCCGAAACAGGCGCGGGAAGTATTCCATATCGAACCCGGTGATACCATTCTGCTTCTCGGCGATGAAAAGAGAGGGATTGCCATCCCGCCGAAGGGCGCTTTTGCACACCTGATGGAAGAGGCTTTTGAAGGGGGAGAATAAATCATATGGAATATATCCTGGAAGTAAATGGTCTCGCGAAAAGATATCCGGCCTTTGAATTAAAGCCTGTCAGCTTGCGTATGAAGGCGGGAGAGATTATGGGATTCATAGGCAGAAACGGAGCCGGAAAGACAACGACGTTGAAATCAATTCTGAATCTTGTGCATCCGGATGCGGGCAGCGTTCATGTTTTTGAAAAGGAATATCTGAATCATGAGGATGAGATCAAACAGGAGATCGGCTATGCGGTCGGCGGGATCAATTACTATAAGAGAAAGAGGTTAAAGGAGATCGTATCCATTACCCGTGTTTTCTATGACAACTGGGATGATGAGGCCTATCGCCATTACCTGGCGGCATTTAAGCTCGACGAGAATAAAAAGATGATGGAGCTCTCCGAGGGCATGAAGGTAAAGTTCTACCTGACTCTGGCCCTTTCTCATCATGCAAGGCTGCTTATTTTAGATGAACCGACAAGCGGACTTGACCCGGTATCTAGAGACGAGATCAATGAGATCTTTCAGAAACTCGCTGAAAAAGGAGTGGGGATCTTGTTTTCCACCCACATCACCAGTGACCTGGAGAAATGCGCGGATACGATTACTTACATCAAAAACGGAGAGTTGCTTTTGTCAACGGGAAAGGAAGATTTTATTCGCCATTATGCAGAAGAAATGGGCCGAGCGCCAAGTCTTGAAGATATCATGGTGCATATTGAAAGAGAGAAGGTGGACTTGTGATGAAAAAACTTCTGTATAAGGAAATGAAGCTGTCAGCAAACCCTTTGAGCTATTGGTTCATCGCCTTTTCAGCTATGACGATGCTTCCGGGGTATCCGATTCTCGTCTCCTCCTTTTTTATCTGTCTTGGAATTTTTTATACCTATCAACAGGTTCGGGAATACGATGATATTACATACACGGTTATGCTGCCGGTGAGAAAGCGTGATGTGGTCACAGCCAAATATCTCTTTGTACTGCTCATTCAGGGGGCGTCCTTTTTCTTATGCGCGGTGCTGACGATGATCCGGATGACTTTTTTAGGGGATGTTGCTCCCTATGTGACAAATCAGCTGATGAACGCAAATGCCGCCTACCTTGGATATGTATTGATCGTATTCGCGATATTTAACAGTATTTTTCTGGTAGGCTTTTTCAGGACGACGTATAAGATCGGAAAGCCCTTCATTACATTCTGCCTGATTAGCTCCATTATAATAACGGCAGGGGAAATATTGCATCATATTCCCGATCTGGAAAGCCTGAATGACCCGTCAAGAATTTTTGCCCTGCAGCTGGCCATATTGGCGGTTGGTATCATGATATTTATATTAAGTACCTGCCTATCCTACCCAAGGGCTGTGAGGAGCTTTGAAGAAATTGACTTGTAAATCAGACGAGAGAAAGATTATGAAAGTGGTACGCAAAGAAGATATCGTGCAGGGACTCAGGAAAATTGGTCTGAAGCGAGGGGATATTATTATTGTACATACATCCTTAAAGAACATTGGATATGTATGCGGCGGGGCACAGGCTGTGATAGAAGCCCTCATTGAAGTGGTGACATCGGAGGGCACCATTGTGATGCCGACACAGTCATGGAAAAACCTGGATCCCGAAACAGGTGTGCATTGGGACGCGGATGAGTCAGACTGGGATAAAATCAGAGAAAACTGGCCGGCATATGACAAAGAGATCGCACCGACCAATACGATGGGAGCTGTTGCGGAAATGTTTCGACAATGGCCAGGCAGCATCCGAACAGATCATCCGGCAAGATCCCTGTGCGCATGGGGAAAACATGCTGCCTATATTACGGCGGAACATAGCCTTTCCAATATATTTGGAGAGGGTTCACCGATCGCAAAGCTCTATGAACTTGACGCAAAGGTATTGTTACTGGGCGTCGGATATGACAAGAATACATCGATTCACTTGGCAGATGTACGTGCAACATATCCGGGGAAACATAACTGCGTCGAACACAGTGCCATCCTTGAAAAGGGGGTGCGCGTATGGAAGGCATACAGTACCTTGTTTGTTGACGGAGCAGATTTTGAGGAGATCGGAAGTGCCTTTGAGAAAACAGGACTTGCAAGTGCAGGTAAGGTGGGCAAGGCCGATTCCAGATTTATGAGGCAACGCGATATTGTAGATTTCTCTGTTTCCTGGATTGAGAGCCATCGAAGATAAACCGGTCTAAACCGGTCTAAACCGGCTAAACCAGCTTTTTCCAAACCGGATTTTAACTTCGTGGACAAACTGTGTGCAATCGTGTTAGATTATATTTAGTAACAGCTGTTATAGGGGAGAAATGGAGTAGAAGCGTCTGGCGGCGTATAGAAGTCTGATATATTGTGTATAGAGATCGGATATATGATTGATAGGGGACAGGAATCACTTAACAGGAGGGAAAGATGAAGCATAAGAACTTGCGAATTACCCTTGAGGCGCTGTTTCTTCTGGCGTGGATGATGATTGCGATTTGTTTGACATTTTATTTTCCAATGAGGATCCTAATGCTCTCGGTGTCCTTACTCCTTTTGGCTGCCTATGATTTCTATGCCGGGATGAAAAGCCAAGGATTAAGGAGCGTGTTCTACTTCCTCTCAGGCTTTGCCTTTCTGGTGGAATGTATTTGTATACTGAGGGAAGATTGGAATGTTTTTTTCATTCAAATCAGTGCGGCTCTTCTGATCTTCATATGCCAGATGGTCGCTTACTGGATGGATGACGGAACTGCGGTCAGAGAATCAGATCACAAGGGAAAGGGGGCAGGCAGGGCCCTGATCGGAGCAAGGAACCTTGCGCTGGTCTGCAGCTGGAGCGCATTTTTGATTGTCAAGAACGCAGTGTATGACACATCGTTTCCTGGGATAATTGCCCTCATTTTATTTGCTGTTTATCTGATTTTGCATTTTCTTGTCTGGTACATGGATATGCGCAATATAGACGAAGAGATGTCAGTGAGCTGGAGATGACTTTCTCCTGGGGAAAAATGAAGGAGCCGGGAGGACAGAGCAGGTCTTCCCGGCTCTTCCTTTCGGTCAGTTCCGCTTTACCCTTCAGACAATTTTCGGCTTGCCCTTTGGTTAACGCGATTGGACAAAGGGCGGTCCTCTTTTTTATAATGAATGGGTGTATCGCGAGGAAAGGGGCAGCGGATATGGCAGTGAAGAATGACTTGATGGCCCGCATCAATGCCGACTACAGCAGGATGAGCAAGGGACAGAAGTGGATCGCCAATTATATAGCGGATTATTATGATCAGGCGGTTTTTATGACGGCGGCTCAGCTTGGAAGAGCGGTCGGCGTCTCTGAGTCCACAGCGGTCCGCTTCGCCATGTCGCTCGGCTACTCCGGTTATCCGGCCTTTCGCAGGGATTTGGAGGACAATGTCAAGAATCGCCTGATGGAGCGACAGGAGATCAAGAGCCAGAATAAAAGAGCCGGAAAATCTCAGATCCTGGCCCAGATCCTGGAGTCTGATCGCCATCAATTGGAGGAGACTCTCCGGCAGACGGACCAGAATGCTTTCGATGAGGCGGTCGACATTATCCTGTCAGCTAAAAATGTCTATATTGTGGGGCTAGGGGCGTCCGCGCCCCTGGCCATGTATCTGGTCTCATACCTGCGCCTGGTCAGAGACGATATCCATATCATCACCAGTCTGAACACCTCTGAGATTTTTGAGCAGATGATCCATATCGGATCCAAAGACACCCTCTTTGGGATCAGCTTTCCCCGCTATTCCATGCGGACCTTAAAGGCGATGGAGTTCGCGAATGCCCGTTCCGCCAAGGTGATCTCTCTGACAGACCGGGTCACATCCCCCATGAACCTCTATTCCTCCTGCAATCTGACAGCACAGGTAGAGCTCAACGAAATAGCCCAGTCCCTGGTCGCTCCCATGAGCCTGATCAACGCCCTTCTGGTCGCCATGGCCAGGAAGAGGAAGAGCGCGGTCGCAAGACAGATGAAGACTTTGGAGGAGCTTGTCAGAGAGTATGCATTTGATGGGATCGATGAGCTCAATCCATCGGACGATTCCCTTGGGATGGACTATCCGGGTGAGGTGAAGCATGCCTGAGATCATCGTTGTCGGCGGCGGCGCTGCCGGACTTATGGCAGCTTACGCCGCCGCAAGCCATGGGGCAAAGGTCACTCTCCTGGAGAGAAATGAGAAATTGGGCAAGAAGATCTACATCACCGGGAAAGGCAGGTGTAATTTCACAAACGCCTGTGATCCGGAGGAATTCTTCTCGCATCTGGTCACAAATCCCAAATTTATGTATTCCGCCTTCTATTGCCTTGACAATCAGAGGGTAATGGAGCTCTTTGCTCAGGGGGGAATGCCCTGCAAGGTCGAGCGCGGAAACCGGGTCTTTCCGCAGTCGGATCACGCCTCGGATGTGACCAATACCCTGGCAGGGCTCTGTAGGAAAGCGGGAGTCAAGATCTGGCTTTCCTGCAGGGTCAGGGATCTGGTGCTTGAGGCAGGAGAAACGAGCGTTGTCGCAGGTCTGATTCTTGAAGACGGGCGAAAACTGCGGGCGGATGCCGTCATCCTTGCGACCGGAGGCCTGTCTTATCCCTCGACGGGGTCGACCGGGGACGGTTACCGGATGGCTGAGAGCCTGGGACATTCCATAAAGGAGCCGATCCCCGGTCTGGTACCTGTGACTGTGGCAGAAGCTGACCTCCTTACCTTGCAGGGACTCTCCCTGCGCAATGTTAGCTTTAAGGTTTTCGGCAAGCAGGGGAAAAAACTTTACGAGGCATTTGGAGAGATGCTCTTTACCCATTTCGGGGTCTCCGGCCCCCTGATTTTGTCTGCGGCCAGTATCCTTGGCAGACGTCTTCGAAAAGAGGGAATTCTGCGGGCGGAGATTGATTTAAAGCCCGCTGTAAGCGAGCAGGAGCTTGACGCCAGACTGCAGAGGGAGATCAGGGATAAGATCAACAGATCCTATAAGAATCTCTTCGGGGGACTCCTCCCATCCAAGCTGATACCGCTTGTAATTGTGAGAACCGGGATTGACCAGGACAAAAAGATGCATGATCTCACAAGAAAAGACCGGGAGCGGATTTTGCGCTGCCTAAAACACTTTCCCCTGAGCCTGACCGGAACCCGGTCATTTTCAGAGGCCATCATCACCCAGGGTGGGATTTGCGTCAAAGAAATCAATCCTTCTACCATGGAGTCCAGGCTGGTAAAAGGGCTCTATCTGGCCGGGGAGCTCATCGATGTGGATGCTCTGACCGGCGGCTTTAATCTGCAGGTGGCCTGGTCGACAGGATATCTGGCCGGGATATCCGCGGCGGGGTCTTGAGCGTTTTTTTTGATGGAGTGCTCTGATTTGGATTTGAAAGAGAAAAGAGGCGTATCATGTATATGAATATCGCAATTGACGGCCCCGCGGGGGCAGGAAAGTCTACTATCGCCAGGCGGGTGGCAAAGGAACTCGGCTATCTCTATGTCGACACCGGGGCCATGTACCGGGCCATTGCCCTCTTTTTGCTTCGGTCAGGAGTGGATTTAAGTGACGAAGACGCTGTCTCAAAGCAGGTCAAAGACTGCCATGTATCCCTTCGCTATCGCGAGGGACAACAGGAGGTTCTCCTCAATGGGGAGGATGTCTCTGGCCTGATCCGCACGGAAGAGGTTGGAAATGCCGCCTCTGCCAGCAGTGTCTATCCAGAGGTCAGAGACCAGCTGACCTGTCTGCAGAGAGAACTGGCGGCCCAGGAAAATCTGGTCATGGATGGGAGAGATATTGGCACGACCGTCTTGCCCCACGCATCCCTCAAGATTTATCTGACCGCGTCGGCAAAGACCCGCGCTTTGCGCAGGGCAAAAGAATATGAGGCCCAGGGGAAAGCCTTTGATCTGGAGCAGATTCAAAGAGACATCGAGGAGAGAGACGACAGGGATATGCACCGTAAGGTCTCTCCCTTAGCGCAGGCCAAGGATGCGGTTCGGATCGACTCTTCTCAAATGTCCATCGATCAGGTGGTGGAGCGGATCCTGCAATTGGCAGAAGAGGAAATAAAATGAAAAACGTGATTTTGGCGCCTTCCGCCGGCTTTTGCTTCGGTGTACAGAGGGCCGTCGATATGGTCGATCAGGAAATTGCCAGGGGAAAGGGGCCGATCTACACCTATGGTCCCATCATCCACAATGAGATTGTCGTCCGGGATTTTGAAAAGAGAGGGGTCGCAGTCATCGAGGAAGGGCATGATTTGTCTGAGTATGAGCCCGGCATTGTAATCCTGCGCTCTCACGGGATCACAGCGAAGGTCTATCATGACCTGGAGGATCATGGATTTACGCTGGTGGACGCCACCTGCCCCAATGTTCTTCGCATTCACCGCCTGGTGGAGAAATACGCGAGGGAGGGCTATCACATTCTTATCATCGGCAATGCGAGACATCCGGAGGTGGAGGGGATCATCGGCTGGATCCCGGCGGGAAGCCCCTATACCGCGATTACGACAGAAAAAGAGGCGGAGGCATTTACCCTGTCCGAAAATGACAAGCTGCTTGTGGTCTCTCAGACTACATTCAACTATAAGAAATTTGGCCAATTGGTTGAAATACTTGAGCAAAAAGGATATGATATTACCGCTGTTAATACGATCTGCAATGCGACGGAAGAGCGTCAGAGAGACGCTTACGAGATCGCACGCAAGACAGATGTCATGTTGGTTATTGGTGGCAAAAACAGTTCCAATACACAGAAGTTGTATGAGATCTGCAGCCGTGAATGCAAGCAAACGTACTTTATCCAGACCATAGATGATCTTGATGTGTCGGTACTACAATCCATTCAAAATGTAGGCATAACAGCAGGGGCCAGCACCCCACAAAAAATTATAAAGGAGGTTCAAACTAATGTCAGAAATGAGTTTTGAACAAATGCTGGAAGAGAGTCTTAAGACAATCAGAAATGGAGAGGTAGTGGAAGGCACGATTTTATCCGTTAAGCCGGACGAGATCATCCTGAACATCGGCTACAAGTCCGATGGCGTCATCTTAAGAAGTGACTACTCCAATGATTCCAACCTGGATCTGACCACCCTGCATAAGGTTGGCGATACCATGGAGGCCGTTGTCACTAAGGTGAACGACGGAGAGGGTCAGGTGAGTCTTTCATACAAGAGACTGCTCCAGGAGAAGGGCAACCAGAAGCTTGAGGCGGCCTTCGAGAACGAGGAAGTGCTCAAAGCGCCTGTGACACAGGTTCTCAAGGGAGGCCTTTCTGTCGAGATCGAGGGAACCAGAGTCTTCATCCCGGCAAGTCTTGTATCTGACCGCTATGAGCGCGATCTGAACAAGTATCTGGGCCAGGAAATCGAGTTCAAGATCACGGAGTTTAATCCCCGCAGGAGAAGAATCATCGGCAATCGCAAGATGATTCTTGTAGAGCGCAAGAGCGAGATCCAGAAGGATCTTCTGGAGAAGCTCAAGGTTGGCGACATCATTGAGGGCACCATCAAGAACATCACGGATTTTGGCGCCTTTGTAGACCTGGGCGGAATCGACGGACTTCTGCACATCTCTGAGATGAGCTGGGGCCGCGTTGAGAATCCCCGCAAGGTATTCAATGTGGATGACAAGGTTCGCGTCTTTATCAAGGAGATCAACGGAACCAAGATTGCCCTCTCCCGCAAGTTCGCTGATGAGAATCCCTGGAACGGCGCGTCTGAGAAGTTCGCCGTCGGCACTGTTGTTGCCGGCAAGGTTGCCCGCATGACTGATTTCGGAGCCTTCATTGAGCTTGCGCCCGGCATTGACGCCCTGCTCCATGTCTCTCAGATCTCCAAGGATCATGTCGACAAGCCCTCTGACATTCTTTCTGTAGGTCAGGAGGTTACCGCGGTTATCGTCGAGTTCCGCGAGGCGGATCACAAGATCAGTCTTTCCATGAAGGCTCTTGATGACTCCAACTCCCGTTTCGCGCACGATGAGGATGTTGAGACCGCTTACACCGACAGCGATGCCGAGTAATTGACGGTATGATTTTCAGGAAGGTCGACTGTTCTCTGAGAAGCTTGTCTCTTTTCTGAGACAAAAAAGCTGACTGTCGCATTGATATCTGTGTTTTAAATGGAGATATCATTTTGTATGGTATCAGGACAAAATGTGCTGATGAAAACCCCTACAAGCCCTTGTAAATAAAGGGCTTGTAGGGGTTCAATCTTTTTTCAGGGAACTTTGAGG